>JAFZOA010000214.1 GCA_017550775.1 Ruminiclostridium sp.
TCTGTCCGAGCCCGAGCCCGAGATAGTGCATTCTCAGCTGCTCCGCCGTGTAGTAGTCCAGAAGCTCGTCCGCCATGGGAGGCTTTACGTCCCCGGAGCTTGACGCTTTCTTGTCGAGGAACAGTATGTGGTTGTTCGCGCAGAGTATCGGAAGCTGCATCTGTCCCTCGGGCGGGTCGGACACGTTGTTGTCTCCGCGCTGGAGCGCCATGAACATTCCCATTTCCGCCACGCCGTAGAAGTAGATATTATCCGCGCCGATGAACTGATACACCTCAGCGTCCTTGCTGCACCAGAAGTCCTTCCACTCGTCCATGTCGCGACCCTTGCGTTCGAGTGCCGCTTTGGTGAAGGAGATCGGCGCCCACAGCGACTCCGGCCATACCCAAACAGTGAGCGGATCTTCGCCTTCGAGCACGGGAGCGGGGACTCCCCACTCGATGTTTCCGGTGAGACGGAAAGGAACAAGAGTCTTGCCGGTACGGAAGCGTATTCCGTTCGACGACAGTATCTCACACGCCTTGTTCATCTCGTCAAGCTCGGTGAACTTAATCGTAAACGACGGCTTTTTCTTCTCCTCGATGAACTCGTGCTCCGGGAGCTTGTCCTTGACCGCGTTGTAGTTGTCAAGCAGCTCGTTCTTGATATGGATAACCGGATCGGCAAGGAACTCCGCTATCGTCTTGTGAACGAGCGGACGGACGTTCTTCTGCTTCTGTATGCGCTCGACGTACTCCTTAAGCAGCCCGTTGTACGCGGGGAGGTCGAAGTACCAGTTATATACGTCTTTCATCACCGGGGTCTCGCCGGTTATCGTGCTTTTCGGGTCAATAAGGTTCTCCGGCATATACTGATGCCCGAGGTCACATTCGTCCGCGTACGCCTTCTGGGACTGACAGCCGTCCACCGGGCATTTGCCGATGACCTGTCTTCCGTTGAGGAAGCACCCCGCCTTCTCATCGTAGAACTGCTTGGTGCTGATACGGCGCAGGTGTCCGTTCTCGTACAGACGGCGAATGAACTTGTCCGACACGTCGTTGTGTATCTCGGCTGTGCGGTCAAGCCCGGAAGCTCCGAACACGTCGAGGCTTATCATGTAGTCGTCGAGGGTCTGCTTCTGCGCATTGTGGTTCTTACGGACGAAATCGCGTATCTCACCCTTGAACTCGCCCGCCTCAACAAGCTTTCTGTAAGCTTCCGCGATAGGAGAGCCATAGCAGTCGGTACCGGACACGAAGATAACGTTGTCCTTGCCGATGCGGTCGCGCAGAAAACGCGCGTAAACATCCGCAAACACGAAAACGCCGCCGATGTGACCGAAGTGGAGAGTCTTGTTTCCGTAGGGCATACCGCCTGTGATTATAGCGCGTTTGGGCCACTCCGGGCGCGGTATCTCGTGCGGGACGAAGTTGTTGTCTTTAGCCATTCTTTTGTTCCTCCGTAAGTTTGTTTTTCTTTTGTTTCAGGAATTTTGCGATTACTTTAATGTCATAAAATACGATCAGAGCTGTCAGTATCAAAGAGATGATACCGATAACGATACCGCCGGCATTGCCTCCGGTAAAGCCCGATAAGCCGAATACCGATACCGCGATCATAAACAGTATTGTTCCTGTCACAGCCGTTACAGGCACGGCAGGCTTGACCGACTTGTTTGAAAAATACAGTGTAAGGGAAACACATAAAACTATTACACCGGTTAAACCTGCCACAAGTCCGTTTATAAACCAATGTAAACCGTTTACAAATGCCGATACGCCGTCCATGTCAGCACCTTATTTTACTTTTGCGAGGCTCGTCTCCAGGCGCTTTATCGACTCGTCCTTACCGAGTATCTCCATAAGCTCGGTCGCGCCGCCCGGAGTAACGGAAAGTCCCGAAACGCCTATGCGTATCGCCCACATCACAGCGCCCGCCTTTACTCCCTTTTCCTCGGCTATCGCTTTGAGCAGCTCGAACAGCGCATCGTTGCTCCAGTCGGTAACGTCCTTAAGCTTCGGGAGCGCGTATTCTATGATCTCCGCGCACTGCTCCACGGTCGTCTTGTTCTTCTTGTTCACGAACAGCTCCGTGTCGTAGTCCGGCAAGCCCTTCACGAACTCCGCCTTTTCGTTGACCTCGGGGAAAACCGAGATACGGGTCTGTACCAGCTTCGCGAGCTTTTCGTTGTCCGCGAACGCCGCGTATTCCTCGCTGTAGTACGGCTTTGCCTTCGCCATGAATTCCGCGAGGGGAAGCTCCTTGATGTAGTGGCTGTTGAACCACAGCAGCTTCTCGTAGTCGAACACCGCCGGGGACTTGCTTATGCCGTCGATAGAAAACACCTTCGCGAGCTCGTCGATGGTGAAGAACTCCTCGTTCGTATCCTTCGGGCACCAGCCGGTAAACGCCATGTAGTTGATTATCGCCTGCGGGAGATAGCCGTTCTTGACAAGCTCCTGGAAGCTCACCGAGCCGTGGCGCTTTGAAAGCTTGCTTACATTACCGTCCGCGTCCTTGCCCATGAGCAGCGGGAGGTGGCAGTAAACCGGGCGCTCCCAGCCGAATGCGTCGTACAGCAGCACATACTTCGGTGTGGAGGTGAGGTACTCGCTCCCGCGGACAACGTGCGTAACACCCATGAGGTGGTCGTCGATGACATGGCAGAAGTTGTAGGTCGGGTAGCCGTCCGCCTTTATCAGTATCTGATCCTGGAGCTCGGAGTTGTCCATTTCCACATGACCGAACACACTGTCGTCATAGCCTGTCCGTCCTTCAAGCGGCATCTTCTGGCGGATAACGAAGGGCTTTCCCGCGGCAAGGTTCGCCTCGACTTCCTCCTTCGGGAGATCGCGGCAGTGCCGGTCATAGCCCGCGCCCACATCTCCGTCCTCGTGGAGCTTTTCCAGTCTCTCCTTCGAGCAGAAGCAGTAGTAAGCTCCGCCGCGCTCTACAAGCTCCTTCGCGTACTTCATGTATATATCCCTGCGCTCGCTCTGCACATACGGACCGTTGGGGCCTCCCACATCGGGACCCTCGTCATGCGACATTCCGGTCATTTCGAGGGTGCTGTATATCACATCCACCGCTCCCTCGACGAGCCGTTCACGGTCGGTATCCTCGATACGGAGAATGAACTTCCCGCCGTTCGCCCTCGCGAGCAGATACGCGTACAGCGCTGTACGGAGGTTTCCTATGTGCATGAACCCGGTGGGGCTCGGCGCAAAACGTGTTACAAATTTCTCAGACATTGTTATTCCCCTTTATTATTGTATGTATATGATTTCCCTGTTATTTACGGACACGCCGGGAAAGCATACCGGCTTTATGCGCGAAAAGATACAGTCCGGAGCTCTCCGCCTATTACCGCTTCAAACTCCCTCTCACAGCCGTAAGAGACATCACAGACGGTATCTATGGTCTGTACGACCGCGCAGCTTTCCTCATACAGCGAGTTCGAGCTCTTGTTGTTGGACTTTATGCTGCGTACTCTTGACATATAGGACATAAACGCGGGTATCACGATAGCCAATGAGATCGCGATAAGCACCGCCGAAATGACCGTCGCCGCGACGCACATACCACGGTAGTTCCTTTTGTACTTGACAAGACCGATGATGCCGAGGATAAGTCCGACAAGCGGGATAATAAACGCGAACACGAGTGCGCAGACTACGAGCGCGGCGCTTTCCTCCTTCGGCTTTGGTGTCTGGTACGCGGACTGCTGGTAAGGCGACTGCTGCTGGTAGGGCTGCTGCGCATACGGCTGTTGATAGCTCTGCTGATAAGGCTGCTGTGAATACGGCTGCTGGTATTGCTGCTGCTGCGGGTAAGACTGCTGAGAGTAGGTCTGCTGCTGTGCGGTCGGGTCGTCGATATCGGCGCGGGTGCCGCACACGGGGCAGAACACGGAGTTCTTATCCATCTGATTTCCGCATCTTGTACAAAACATGATTATTTATCCTCCGATCATGCATTTTTCATATGAACATCTATCTGCTGGTACGGTATCTCGATGTTCTCCTCAACGAACTGGAGCCGTACAAGCTCTATCATATCGTAGTAAACATCCCAGTAGTTGGGAGTCTCGCACCACACGCGCACTTCTATGTCGATACTGCTTGCGGAATGGGCGCACATACGGATAAACGGCTTATGCACACTGTCCGTGATTATCTTGCCGCATTTTGCGAGCGCTCTTTCGATAGCCTCGACCGCCCTTCGGAAGTCCTCGTCGTATGAGATCGAGAAGATCCTGTCCACACGGCGGATATCCGCCTCGGTGACATTCACGAGCACCGCGTTCGAGGCGATACCGTTCGGTACGAACACCGCTTTGTTGTCGAGAGTGCGAAGCTTGGTGTAGAGTATATTAATCGTCTCGACCTTTCCTTCAACTCCGCTCACGGATATGTAATCGCCTACTCTGAAAGGCTTGGAAATGAGTATCAGGAAGCCGCCCGCGAGGTTTGAAAGGCTGTTCTGGAGAGACAAGCTTATCGCAACTCCGGCGGTACCGATAACGGCGATTATTGAGGTGGTCGGAACACCGAGCAGGGTCAGAATGATCGTAATCAGTAACACATACAGAACGATCTTGACCACGGACTTGACGAAGTGGTTTATGGTAAGGTCAAGCTTTGACTTATCCAGAGCCTTTCCCATGAACTTTAAGGTGATCTTCGATATGAAAAACCCGAGAACAAGAATGATTATCGCGAAGATGATAGTCGGGAACTTGCTGACAAATCCGTCCCAAACATCGGTAACAAGCTTCTGGAGCCCGCCCACATCCTCGGCAAGCCCTTCCCCGAATGTTTCGCTTATGACCTCCTTGATATCCTCCATTACCTCGGTGGTTTCGGCGGCGGTAGTCTCAGCGGCAGTGGTCTCGGCGGCAAGCAGGAATGATAAAGTCATACGTCAGATGTTCCTTTCTGGGTATTTTCTCTATTTTACCACAAAACCCCCGTTCTGTCAATGTTGGAAAGCAAGTTTTCGTAATTGATGCCGTACAGTCAGCGAGGTCGCTTCAACAGGACAGCCGCCCGGGAAAACCGTTCTAAGCATATCTGTCCGCGGGCAATAAAGGCGGGACAACAAAATTCTGTCTCAGATGCAAAAAAAGGTAGACTTCCGGGTAATAAAATGGTATAATATGAATAAGAACAACGTCATGCAGGAATACGCCGTGCGCGTTTCCGGAAAGGACAGACAATGGAAA
>JAFZOA010000215.1 GCA_017550775.1 Ruminiclostridium sp.
CTTGACGAAGTACTTCTGCATGAAGATGTAGAGCAGCACGGCGGGAACCGTGGCCACCACGATACAGCAGTACTTGGCAACCTCTGCCTTGCGCAGGGCTTCCTGCAGGCCTGGATATCACGACTGGATGAGGGGCGTAAAGGGCGCGGAGAAATATGGTCTCGACGCTATACGGCGCTGTAACGAGAGGGGCTTCTCATTTACCGCGTCAATGTCGCTGTGCCGTGACAACAGGGACAGCATACGCGAGACTGTAAAGCTCATGGGAGAGCTTGGGTGCAGATATCTGAAAATATGCAACACCTCCCCGCAGGGCGAGTGGAAGGATCAGCCGGAGCATTATCTTAAGCAGACTGAGGCTTATCAGACATTCCTTGACTATATCCCGCAGTATTTCGAGGACGGGAAGCCCTGCCCGATCGGTCTGGAGGGCTTTTTCAACTGTCGGGACGGAAAGGCGGGATCGGATTTCGTAAAGTGCGGCAAGGAAGAGACATTCGGGAAGCAGCTTATGTGCGGTGAAGTCCGCCGCGGTATGTATGTGAGCCCCGTGGGAAATGTACTGTCGTGTATGTCCATGATAGGTATGCCTATTGAGGATCGGTTCCCGAATATGCTGAAAACGCCGCTCGAAGAGATACTCGATTCCGATTCGCTGTATATGACGTTCTCGAATTACAGGGTGAGCGATTATATGGCACATAATGCGGACTGCCGGGAATGCGAGTACCGGGAGATGTGCTGCGGCGGCTGCCGTGCTGTGGCGATAAACACGAGCCCGGACGACTATCTCGGAAAAGATCTGAACACCTGCGAGTTTTTCAGGGGCGGCTGGAAGAAGAAGGTCGATGTACTGCTCGAAAGCCTCGGTGCCGAAACCGCAGAACGGAAGGAGGCTGAAAAATGACTGAAGAAAAAAAGCCTGTCGAAATAGACGATGATCTTATGGACGCAGTCGCCGGAGGAATAATGCCCCCGGAAACAGGCATCAGCGATGCCGTGCAGGAAATGCAAGACCAGTTTAATCAGACCTTGCAGGCAATCAAGGATCAGATATCAACGGCCTCGGCATGCGATCCGATAAAACTGTCGCCCGATAACGGCCCGGTAATTTTGCCGGGAACTCCCGTTACGTCAGATGACATATTAAAGCCTATGGATCTCGAAGAGATCATCAAAAAACACGGCGGATTATAAGAAGGAGGCAAGGCATGTTAAGAGACAAGACTGCCCGTGCGGGTCCCGTTGACCTGCCGGACTCGGATATGGAGAATGTGAACGGCGGTACCGGCGGTGTTACGGTTCATACCGTGACCCACGGCGAGACTATCAGCATGATATCAAGAAAGTATAAGCTGCCGTCGTTCATTATAGCACAGGCTAACAGCGAAACGATAATAAGCACGGCTCAGAAGCACGGCATATACCGGGATTCCCTTGAGGAATACTCGGCGTATCTGTACGCGGGTGAGCAGCTTAATATACCGATACATTAACAGGAGGAACAGAAAATGCTCAACATTAAGACATCGGAAGAAAACGGAAGAACAGTGATAGCTCTTGAGGGCAGACTTGACGTTAACGCCGCGAAGGAAGCCGACAAGCAGTTCATGGATGCCGCCGAGGAAGCAGACGACATCATACTCGACTGTGCGAAACTCGAATATATCGCCAGTGCGGGTCTGCGCGCCGTCAAGAGACTGAGGCAGGCTATGAAGGAAAAGGACAGCAAGCTCGCTGTCAGAAATGTCAATAAGGACGTAATGGACGTGTTTTCTGTGACGGGATTCACGGCTCTGCTGAAATTTGAATGATCGGGGTGGTCGTATGAGTTCGATAACCGTACCTGCGAACGAGGAAGCTCTCGATGAGATCACCGAGTTCATAGACGGAGAGCTTGGAAAGGTCGGCTGTCCGCCAAATATCCAGATACAGATGACCATTGAGGAAGTCTTTGTCAATATCGCAAACTACGCTTATGAGAACGGCGAAGGCAACGCGGAGATCACCTGTACGATAATTGATGACCCGCTTACTGCGGAGATCAGCTTCAGGGACAGCGGAGTTCCGTTCGACCCTCTTGCGCGCGCCGATGCCGATATCTCAGAGGAAGCGCTTGAAGAACGCGAAGGCGGTCTCGGTATCCACATGATAAAAACATATATGGACAGCGTGACCTACGCTTACGAGAACGGGCAGAATGTGCTGACTGTCCGTAAGCGGATTGAAAAGGAGTAATGTCAATGGAGAGATCACTTTCGATCGAGGAAAACGAGTCATTTAACAAGGTCAGAACGAAGAAGTGGTATCTGCCGCTGCTGTTATATATTCTTATTTTTCTGGGATTGCTGGGCTGCGTGTTATCAATGCTGAGACCTATGGACACACTGCCGGATAAGCGCGCTTTCTATGTCGGAACCGATGTGCTCGGAATAGCTATCTGTGTGGCGCTGTTCATAGGCTGTATGACAGGGCGCGAAAGCAACGGTGATATGACATTCCTGTTCGCGTCGCTGATATTCTCAAACGGCGCTCTGCTGTTCTTTGACGAAGGCACCTCGCTTTTACAGGGCGTTCCGGAGCTACGCGGACTGAACATCGCGGCGAATATCTGTAAATTCTTCTTTCTGCCGCTGCTTATATATTTCTTCTGGAGATATGTGCGGTTCGCGGCGGAGCTTGACAGCTATCTGAAACCCTGGCTTATAAAATTTTTCCAGATCGCGATAATCCCTATTGCCGCGCTTAATATGCTGAATATTGTCTTCCCCGTATATTTCAGTATTGATGACGAGGGCTTCACAAAGATTGAGAAGCTCTGTATCATTCCCGGCGCATACGCGTTGATCGCAGCGATAGCGATACTTATCGGATTGGCACGCTCGAAGATCAGCAAGAGGCACAAGACGGTAATAAGGATGTTCTTCGGCGTACCGTTGATATGCTCGATATTTGCTCTGTCTCTGTACGGCGCGACGCTGTTCTCGGTCGTACTGCTTTATGTGGTCATCTACACCGAAAAGAGCAACACGCTTGCCGCGACACAGAACGAGCTTAGCACAGCGGCGAACATACAGCTCAGCTCTCTCCCGAGAAGATTTCCGAAAAAGCCGGAGTTCGCGCTGTTCGCTTCAATGGATCCCGCGAAGGAAGTCGGCGGAGACTTCTACGACTTCTTCTTTATCGACAAGGATCATCTGGCACTCGTCGCGGCGGACGTTTCCGGTAAGGGCGCTCCGGCGGCTCTGTTCATGATGAGGTCGAAGACGATAATCAAATCCCTTGCAGGCTCCGGAATGAGCCCCGCAAAGGTACTGAGCGATGCAAACTCGGCTATCATGGAGAGCAACGACGAGGATATGTTCGTTACCGTATGGCTGGGCATACTTGAAATATCGACAGGCACTCTCACCTACGCGGATGCGGCTCACGAAAAGCCTCTGGTGCGTAGAAACGGTAAATGGGAGCTGCTGACCAAGCCGTACACCGGTTTCGCCCTCGGTACTATCGACTCGGACGAGATCGAGGAGATGCCGCCGGAAAACCAGTATGTCGATGTACAGATAAAACTTGCTCCCGGCGATGTGATAATGCAATATACCGACGGCGTTACTGAAGCTACAAACGCGAAGGATCAGCTTTTCGGCGAGGAAAGACTGCTTGAAGCGGCAGGAAGCGCGCCGACAGACGATCCGAAGGAACTTCTTCCGTTTATTCGCAGCAGGATAGACGAGTTTGTAGGCGAAGCGCCGCAGTTTGACGATCTTACAATGATCGGGCTGCGCTACAACGGTCTCAAAAATAAGTGAGGAAAACATTATGGAAAAACAGATAGATAAAAGCAATATATTCAGAAAGCAGAGCCTTGAGAGAGTAAAATCTCCCGAACAGCTCAATGATTATCTGCACGTTACCAGCCCCGCAATATGGGTGGTGCTGGTGACGGTTTTGCTGCTTATAGGCGTTCTTTTCGCGTGGAGCGCTTTCACAGCTTATGAAAGCAGTGCCACAGGTATCGGAACAGTATCCGGCGGCACCATGACCGTTGTTTTCGACAATGAAAACACAGCATCGAATGTACAGACCGGAATGAATGTTACCGTGGGAGATGTTACGGGTGTTATAAGCTCCGTGGGTATAGGCACAGACGGCAGGCTTGCCGCGGTGGCGCAGATAAATATGCCGGACGGTGTTTATGAAGCCAAGGTCACATACAAACAGACACAGGTGATATCGCTTTTGCTCGGCTGATGAACGGGAGGAACTGAATTGGATAACACAAAGACAAAGATCGTTCAGCCCGTTACAAAGGGTGTGGCGAAGGTGCCTGTCATAATGCAGCTTGAAGCGCTCGAATGCGGAGCTGCTTCGCTTGCTATGATAATGGCATACTACAAGAAGTGGATACCTCTCGAACAGGTCAGAAGCGACTGTGGTGTATCCCGCGACGGCTCCAGCGGAAAGAATGTCCTCAAAGCAGCCCGAAGCTACGGAATGGCGGCAAAGGGTATGAGATATGACCCCGAGGGACTTCGTAAAGAGGGCGTGTTCCCCTGCATAATACACTGGAACTTCAACCACTTCGTCGTGCTCTGCGGTTTCAGAGGCAATTACGCATATATAAACGACCCGGCACGCGGAAATGTCAGGGTGCCTATGGACGAGTTCGACCGCAGCTTCACGGGCGTAATAATGAAGATAACACCGACGGAGAATTTTGTTCCGAGCGGCAAGAAGAAAAGCACCCTTGAATTTGCGAGGAACCGCTTGAAGGGCGCAAAGACGGCAGTTATATTCATGGTGCTGACAATGGTGATAGGCTATCTGTTTCAGATGATATCGCCGGTATTCTCGCGCTTCTTCATGGACGGCCTGTTGACCGGCGAGAACCGGGAGCTGCTGATGCCGTTCATTATGCTGTTCGTGGGAGTGGGAGCCTTGCAGGTCATAGTCTCCGCAGTTCAGTCGGTGTATTCCATGAAGATAAACGGTAAAATGGCGATAGTCGGCAGCAGCTCGTATATGTGGAAGGTGCTGAAAATGCCCATGGAGTTTTTCAGTCAGCGCATGGCGGGCGATATACAGATGCGTCAGGCCACAAACGCCACTATCGCCGGAACTCTTATAAACACTCTCGCGCCGCTGGTACTAAATGCGGGCATGATGATATTCTATCTCGTGGTAATGCTGCGGTTCAGCCCCCTGCTCACACTGGTCGGCATCGGGACGATAGTGATAAACTCCTTCGTCGGGAACTTTATATCACGAAAGCGCGTAAATCTCACAAGAGTGCAGATGAGAGACGCGGGTCAGCTTGCCGCGACTTCCGTTTCGGGAATACAGATGATCGAGACTATCAAGTCAAGCGGGGCTGAGAACGGTTTCTTCCGCAAGTGGGCAGGTTTACACGCTTCCGTGGGAGCTTCCA
>JAFZOA010000019.1 GCA_017550775.1 Ruminiclostridium sp.
AAGCTCAACGCCGAGTTCAACAACAATTCCCAGGGCGGGCTTGCCCTGCTCGATCACACGGGCTATTTCTACGGACCGGAAATCGAGACGCTGACGGGGCTTGAAAGCACCTACGACAAGCTGAGCTATGTTCCTTACGCGCCGTGCGGAACATCACAGTGGGATTTTTCACGCTACACGCCGGACTTCGTCATTATCGCGATAGGCCAGAACGACCACAACCCGAACCCGGAAAAGGTATATGACAAGGCTTTCACCGAGAAATGGAAAGCAAAGTACAAGGAGATTCTTCTCGACCTCAAGGCGCGCTATAAGACCGCGCGGTTCATCATCATCACGACCGTGCTGAAGCACTATATGAAGTGGGAATACATTCTCGACGAGATCTGTGCCGAGCTCGCCGACCCGGACGTAACAAGGCTCAGGTTCAGGCGCGCGGGACTCGCCACCGACGGACACCCCCGCATAACAGAGCAGGAGGAAATGGCGGAAGAGCTCACCGCGTACATAAAACAGCTGATGCTGAAATAAAAAACAAAGCACCGCATTACACGGTGCTTTTCGCTTATCTTCTGTATTTGAGCTTTGAGGCATTGCGCGAGAAAAGGACCGTCCGGGAACGAAGGTCTATCTTCATAACGCTGAGTCCGTATGTTTCAAGCTCATACTTGTGCTGCATGAACGAATCATCAACATACGCGCCGCAGATAGTATAGATCTCATCGAACGTAAGTACCTCGGTCCCGAGGCAGCAATCGTCAAGGTAACGCCAGAGTTTTGTATATTGGCTCATCGTGATCCTCCTTTTTATCCGTTGCGGTCAGGTATTTTATATGATTTTAACATATTTTTACGTCATTGTCAACATATTTTTACATCAATATCATCTCTGTATTGACAAAAACCGCTTTTTCTGATATAATCAAATGGAATATAATGCGATAGTTATGCACATAGAGCGAAAGGAGGCTGCACGTAATTGAACGAACAGGAAGGTACCCTTGATCTGAAAAAACTGCTGCAGGTGTTCACCGAGCACTGGCTGCCGATATTCATAGCGGCGATAGCTGCGGCAGGGATAGGGTTTTCTCTCGCTAAATTCGTGATACCGAAACGCTATACATCCGAAGCTCTGATGTATGTGGAGAACTCGGCGGCGAAGCGCGACGACTCCTCAATTAACATAAACGACATCAATGCCGCACAGAAGCTCGTCAACACCTGTCAGATACTTTTCACGAGCAACTACGTTTTCGATGATCTCAACGCCCATTTCGGCAACATATACACAAACGATCAGCTCAGGAAAATGATAAAGATAGAATCGGTCAACAGCACCGAGGTGCTTCGCATTTCGGTAGAGACCAGGGATCCGCAGGAATCATGGAATGTCGCGAACGAGCTCGTTGAGCTCGCTTCCGAAGAGTTCAAGCGGATAATCAAGGGCGGCTCGATTGAGACTGTCTCGCCTCCCGTGTTCCCGCAGAAACATACATTCCCCAGTGCTCTTTACTTCACAGCGGGCGGCGCGGTAATAGGACTTGTCGTTCTTTACATTTTCTTCCTGATAAAGGATATGCTCGATACAAAGGTGAAACCGGACGATGACCTTACCGCTATCTATGACCTTCCCGTCTATGCGGAGATTCTTGACTTCGAAGCCGCGGACAAATCCGGCTACAGATCGAAATACAGCGGATACAAGTCCGGCACCTATGACGAGGAACGTGTTCCGGAAGACGATAAGGCCGCAAAGGAGCAGCATCGGACATGAAAAGAAAAAACGACAGGATACCGATAAGCCGTTCGCGCAGATTCATACTCTCCGGCGAGACACAGTTCACCATTCGGGAAGCTTATAAAGCAGCCCGCACGAACCTCGTTTTCTCCCTCGCTGAGAACGAACACAAGACAGTCGTGATAACGAGCTGTTCTCCGTCCGAGGGCAAGAGCACGAACTGCTTAAATCTCGCGATAACTATGGCGGAGAC
>JAFZOA010000216.1 GCA_017550775.1 Ruminiclostridium sp.
GATCATTAAGGCGATCTTCGGGAAGAACAAGAAGGTGCTTGCCCTCGACCTCGACAACACGCTCTGGGGCGGTGTGGTCGGCGACGACGGAGTTGAAGGGCTTCACATCGGTAACGATCTTCCGGGAGGACAGGTCTACTCCGAGTTCCAGAGGTATGTGAAGCTTCACCGGGATATGGGAGTCCTGCTCACGGTCTGCTCGAAGAACGACGAGGAGAATGCCTATGCCGGTCTAAATCACCCGGACGGTACGCTTCACCCGGAGGACTTCACGGTGATACGGGCGAACTGGGACAACAAGGACGACAACATCAAGCGCACCGCGGAGATGCTGAACCTGCTCCCCGAAAGCTTTGTGTTCGCGGACGACAACCCCGCAGAGCGCCAGATCGTGCGTGAGCGCGTACCCGGAGCGGCTGTGCCGGAAATGGACGGCGCGGAGAACTATATCCGGATCCTCGACCGCAACCGGTACTTTGAGACCGTCGGAAGGCTCACCGAGGACGACCTGAAACGTGCGGAGATGTACAAGGCGAACGCGGAGCGTGCGGCGGCACAGGAGAGCATCGCGGACTATGGCGAGTATCTTGACAGCCTTGAGATGACCGCCGACATAAAGCCGTTTGAGCCGCTTTACGTCGCGCGCATAGCCCAGCTCACCAACAAGAGCAACCAGTTCAACCTCACCACCCGCCGCTATACCGAGGGCGAGATCTCGAACATAAGCCGCGACCCCGGATATATCGCGCTGTACGGGCGGCTTGCGGACAAGTTCGGCGACAACGGCGTGGTTTCCGTCGTGATAGGACGGCTTCGCGGGAAGGAGCTTCATATCGACCTGTGGCTCATGAGCTGCCGCGTGCTGAAACGCGACATGGAGTACGCTATGCTTGACACGCTTGTAAAGCGAGCGGCGGAGAAGGGCGTGGAGACGATCTTCGGGTACTTCTGCCCGACCATGAAAAACGGCATGGTTAGAGATCTTTATAAGCGGTTCGGTTTTGAAAAGGTATCCGAGGACGGCGACGGGAACACGGTATGGAAGCTCCCGACAGCCGGATATACCGACAGGAACACCCATATTAACGTCAATCTGCGGTAAACTGAGAGATGTTTATTATCGTAAAGTAACAAAATTATAAAAAACACTTGCAATAATCGGAAATATGTGTTATAATAACTGCGTTAATAGGCTTTTTTAGCCGCAAACATTCATATTGGAGGAAGAACATCATGAAAAAAAGAATTGCAGCTGTCGCTGCGGCAATAGTTTCCGCTGCGGCACTCACAGTATCGGCAAGTGCTTACAATGGCTACATCCAGTTCCAGAACACGGCTTATTCGTTCCGCAACGACTGGAATGAGGGTTCCTACGGTAAGGACGCAAACAACGACGCTTTTGACAACGTTATCGTATGGGGCAACAACGATCCGGAGACCTATCCCGAATATGAGGATTACTTTGACTACGATATCGGAGGATACCTTCTCCCCGTTACCTATACCGATGTTGAGATAACAGGAAACGGTACATACACCGTTGCTGTTGACGGCTTTGACTGGGCTCTCGACGGACAGTCCGCTTTCTATGCAGCCGGTCTCAGCACAGATATCCCGGTAAGCGAAGGCGCTTACATCTCGTCCGCTTCCCTTATCGTTGACGGCGTAAAGACCCTCACAAGAGACAACCTCACTCCCGATGATATGGAGCAGAACGTTGATTACCTCGTATATCGTCTTATAAACACATACAACCCGGATCTTGAAAAGTACACAGGCGCTTACCCGACATCTTCTCTCGCAGTTGAGTTCACTATCGCAGGTCTCGGCGGCGGCGCAGAAGAAGCTCCCGCAGAGGAAACAGTCGTTGAGGAACCCGCAGCTCCCGCAGCAGGCGATGTTCAGGCCGCTACAGTTTCTTCCAAGGGCTCTCCCGACACAGGTATCGAGGACGTTGCAGTTGTTGCAGGTCTCGCTATCCTCGCAGGTGCAGGCATCGTTGTTACACGCAGAAGAAAGTAAGTTCTGTAACTGCATTGTAACATATTAAACAAAAACAACAATTCCGCAATTTATTTTTGTATAAATTGCGGATTGTTTTATTTAGTCAATAGATGTATAATATATCTGTAAATCGTTTGCTTAACGATTATATAGTTATGTGATTTAATGGAGGATCATTGAAATGAAATTAAGAAAATTATTCGCAGGTATCGCTGCTTCCGCAGTTGCAGCTTGCTCTCTCGCAGCAATAGCAAGCGCTAATGAAGCTTTCCTTATGTACACCGACGATTCGTGGGCATGGGGCGTATGGAGCGCTGCTGAGTTCCCGGCAGGTACAACAGACGTAACAACAGACGGCACATACACCGTTTTCGTTGACAACACTGTTGAGACAGCTAACTATGTTGACGAGGAAACAGGCGATCTTATCCCTGCAATCGCTGAAGGCGCAATGGTATTCTGCGTAGATATCGACGGCCTTTCCAAGGATTACGGCTTCGAGACAGCAGGCGTTGACGGCATGAACACAACTGCCGACAAGATGGCTCTCTGCAACGCAGCAGGCGTTTATGTAACAGACGTTAAGGTTACTACATACAACACAGACGGTTCTTCCACCGATATAGCTGTTGACCAGTCCAAGGTCCTCTACGGCGATATCGAGGGCAACGGCAAGCTCCGTATCGAGATCCAGAACGAGTACGGTGAGACAAAGGATGCTCCCTGCATCGACAAGAGCACTATCTCCTTCGACGAAAAGATAGCTGTTACGTTCACTATCTCCGGTCTCGGCGGCGCAGCTGCAGAAGAAGCTCCCGCTGAAGAGCCCGCAGCTCAGGAAACAGTTGTTGAGGTTACAGAAGCTGCTCCCGTAGCAGGTGATGTTCAGGCTGCTACCGATTCTTCCAAGGGTTCCCCTGATACAGGTATCGAGGACGTTGCAGTTATCGCAGGTCTCGCTATCGTAGCCGGCGGCGCTGCTCTTGCAGTAAGAAAGAGAAAGTAATCCGAGTGAAAACTTAATAAAAAAGCTCCGTTGAATGCGGAGCTTTTTTAATGGCCGTGACAAAGAAAGGCACGGCAGATCTGAGGTGCTAAATGATCTATACGGTAACATTCAATCCCGCCGTGGATTACGTTGTCGATATCGGAAGTGTGAAGTGGGGCGGTACGAACCGCCTTTCCGGAGAGCGGATATTCTTCGGCGGCAAGGGGATCAATGTCTCGGTGATACTGCACGAGCTCGGAGTGCCGAACAAGGCGCTCGGATTCTGTGCAGGCTTCACGGGCGATGCGGTAGAGCAGGGACTTCGTGACGCGGGGATAGACACCGACTTCATCCACCTGCCGCAGGGCTTCACGCGTATCAACGTCAAGATACGCTCAGACAAGGAGACCGAGCTTAACGGCGCGGGTCCCGACATTGACGCAGCGTCGCTCGGAAAGCTGTATGATAAGCTTGAAGCGCTGTCGGAGGGCGACACGCTGGTACTTGCCGGAAGCGTACCGAAGAGCCTTCCTTCCGACATATATGAGCGTATCATGGCGAAGCTCGCGGACAGGAACGTGCGCTTTGTCGCGGATGCGGCGGGTGAGCTGCTGCTTCGCGTGCTGACCTACAGGCCGTTTCTGGTCAAGCCGAATATACACGAGCTCGGCGAAACCTTCGGGACAGAGCTGCACGGCGCGGACGAGGCGGCGGTGTACGCGCGGAAGCTCAGAGACATGGGCGCGCGCAACGTGCTGGTGTCAATGGGAGCCGAAGGTGCGCTTCTTATCGACGAGCACGGCACAGAGCACAGATGCGGCGTTTTCGCGGGTGAGCTGCGCAATTCCGTCGGTGCGGGAGACTCAATGGTTGCGGGATTTATAGCGGGCTGTGCGGACGGGGACTACGGGTACGCGCTTAAGCTCGGGACAGCGTGCGGAGGAGCTACGGCGTTCTCGGACGGGCTTGCGGACAGAGCCGCGATAGACAGCCTTATGGAGCGTGCGGAGGTATGACATGGACGCGATCGAAGCGATAATGAACAGATGCAGCTACCGCGGAAGGTTCGAGCAGACATCCGTTCCTCGTGACGACCTTGTGACGATCATGAAGGCGGGGCTTGCGGCGCCTTCCGGCTGCAACAAGCAGACGGTGAGCCTTGTGGCGGTTGACGACGCGGAGGTGCTGAAAGCTCTGCTCGGAGTTATCGACCCGCCGGTTGCTGCGACCGCGCCTGCCGCGATATGCGTACTCACACAGCGGATAGATGCTTACCGCGACAAGTGCTTCGCGGTGCAGGACTATTCCGCCGCTATCGAGAATATGCTGCTCGCGGCGACGGCGCTTGGCTACCGGAGCTGCTGGTACGAGGGGCATATCACCGATGATGACCGGATATGCGACAAAATGGCGGAGATGCTGAACGTTCCGGACGGGTATGAGCTGGTCTGCTTCTTACCCATAGGTCGTCCCGCAGAAAAGGATATCCGCGCGAAGAAGAAGGATTTTGAGGAACGCGCGCGGTTCAACAGCTTTTCAGACGGTATCATCTGAAAAAAGCCGAAAAACATTGACGAAATAACCATAAAGTGCTATAATGAAGTATACGCCTCTGAAATGGCGCTTTATACTTTTGCCGGCTGTTTCATACATAGTTGTGTGTCATAGGGAAAAGGATTGAAAAAGAGAGCGGAAGGTATTATAAACAGATCCGGTGTTGGAGGGATAGCATGACCGACCTTAAAATAAATGTATATGTTCAGCTCGGCGCGGATAATGCCATGAAAGCCCTTGAAGCTGTACACGCTCCGCATCACGTTACGCTCTGTTTCCCGGAGCATTGCGGCAGTTCCGCAGATGATTTCCCGGACGATCGCGCTCATGTTGTCATCACGGACAGCACCGGAACAGCCGATACTCTTGCTGCACTTGCGCTTTCCCGGCTGCATATCGTGTTCGTCGGCAAGGCGGCACTTACAGATAAGCTTGAGGACGTGTGGAATACGGACGATGCCGCGGAGATAGCCGCACGTCTGGAACGGCTTCTTGCGAGGCTTGCGGACGGATTTTTTGCGGATTTCTATAAAAAAGCGCTGTTCACCACGATAGATACCGTTCCCGATATGCTGTGGTTCAAGCGGCTCGACGGCATACATACCATGGTCAACACCGCGTTCACCGAGGTAGTCCATAAAACACGCGAGGATATCATCTGCAAGGATCATTTCTACATCTGGGACGCTCCGCGACCCGCCGAGGGCAACGAGTTCGCCTGTGCAGAGTCCGAGGAAACCGCTATAAGTACAGGGAGAATGTACGTCTGCGACGAGCCGGTAAAGACCCGCGAGGGCATGAAGCAGCTCACCACCTACAAGACCCCGGTATATGATATGTTCGGGAATGTGTTCGGTACGGTCGGCGTTGCGCACGACGTGACCAACTTCTCGAACCTCGGTATCGAGCTTTCGATACTTGTTGAGAACCTTCCGTTCCCTATGATAATATTCACCGCCGACATGAAGATCGTGCGTATGAATGAATCCTTCATGTCGGTCGCGGAGATATGCCCGGAGTTCATCGACAGCTTCGATTATGAGGAATGGAAAGCCCGCAGCCTTGTTCCCGTAGATGAAAAAGTCAGAGATGAGAGACTTCATCTTACGACGCAGGAGTTTGAAGCCCACCGTAACAACGAGGTCAAGCATTACATAGTGAGAATGCAGGAGATCCACGACTTCTTCGACAATATTTCCGGGTATTTCCTGATAATCGAGGATATAACCTATCGCCGTGCTTACGAGGAATCCATACTCAAAGCCGCGAACACCGATATGCTCACCGGAATGTACAACCGGAGGTACTTCTACAATTATCTGAGTGATAATTCCGACGAGCCTATGACGCTGTTTTATATGGATCTCGACCGGTTCAAGTATATCAATGACCGCTATGGTCACGCGAAGGGCGACGAGGTGCTAATTAAGACAGCGAAGGTCATAAAGACCCGCTTTCCGAACGCGGTCTCCGCAAGGCTCGGCGGCGATGAGTTTGCACTTATCTTTGACGGTGTGCTGAGCGAGAAGGATAAGCAGGATTACAGCACGAACCTTGAAAGCACGATACAGCGCATTTTCACGGCGGACGGGCTCCCCGTGACGATGAGCGTCGGCGTCGTGGTGTATGAGGTCGGCACCGATATAGACGAGTTGATGCACATTGGCGACCGGAGAATGTACGAGGTCAAGAAGCGTCACCATGACGAAGACTATGAGTGAAATTAATTAATAATTAATAATTAAGGTGCTCGCTTCGCTCGCGTTTTTGAATCATGACGAGATTCGATACCTTAGAAACTCTTTTCAGCTTACAATTATTGAAAACGACATTTATTTTTGCACCTTTCCCCGCCGGAGGTGGGGGAACAGGCTCTATCAAAAAACGAAAGGCAGACATAATATGAACATAAAACCACAGAAGGGTATGCAGGAATACCTCCCCGAAGCGGCGGCACAGCGCGACAGGCTCATGTCGCTCATACTCGGGACATATACGAACTGCGGCTTCACCCGCATCTACACTCCCGCCGTTGAGAGCGCCGAGAACCTCGACAAGAGCGACGGCGGCGACAACCTGAATCTTATCTTCAAGATACTCAAGCGCGGCGAAAAGCTTGAAGCGGCACTTGCGCAGACCCCCGTTGACGAGAAGGAGCTTTGCGATCTCGGACTGCGGTACGACCTCACGCTCCCGCTGTCGAGATACTACGCTAACAACCGCAACAGCCTTCCCAATCCGTTCAAGTGCATACAGATCGACAAGGTGTACCGTGCGGAGCGCCCCCAGCGCGGAAGGCTCAGAGAGTTCGTACAGTGCGACATAGACATACTCGGCTCGGACTCGATATGCTGCGAGATCGAGCTTATCTCCGTGACCGCGAAGGCGCTCGGGAAGATCGGTATCGGCGAGTTCTCGGTGCGCGTGAACGACCGCAGAATACTGCGCGACTCGCTGAAAACAATGGGCTTCCCGGAGGACGCGCTCGACACGGTCTCGGTAACGTTTGACAAGCTTGATAAGATAGGCGCGGACGGAGTATCGGACGAGCTTCGCGAAAAGGGAAATATCACCCTCGACGACATGGAACGGTACTGTTCCGACGGCGCAAAGGATATAATAGCGCAGCTTCGGACGATAATTGAAACAGCGGACAAGCTTTCCCCCGATTACAGCGTTGTCTATGACCCGTCGCTCGTGCGCGGTCAGGGATACTACACCGGCACCGTGTTCGAGGTCGCAAGCAAGCAGTTCGGCGGTACGGTCGCCGGCGGCGGAAGATACGACGGACTTATCGGGCGCTTCACCGGCGAGAACATACCGGCGGTCGGCTTCTCGATCGGCTTTGAGCGCATCTTCTCTATCGTGACCGAGAATAATATACAGCTTTCCGGGTCACGCCCGAGAACGGCGATCCTGTACAAGGCGGAGGATATACTTGCTGCAATACAGCGCTCCTCGGAGCTTGAAGGCGAGTCGGACGTTACTCTTGTGCTCGTCCCGAACCCGAAGAAGTCGGACAAGATCTATACCCGTACCAAAAATGCAGGCTTCGATGAGATAATAAAGCTCAATATGTGATTTTGTCGGGCTCTGCCCTGTACCCGGCAGGGGCTGCTCGCCCCTTGCACCCTCGGCAGGGCTCTGCCCTGCACCCGGCAGGGGCTGCTCGCCCCCTGCACCCCTCGGCAGGCTGAGCCTGCACGCATTCCGTATGATGCTTTTCTGCAAAGGGGAGATTTTCAGCCTCGCAGTCCGGAGATTTATAAACCGATGCCCCGTCCTATTGGACAGGGCATCGGTTTTGTGATTATTTTACGCTGAAAAGAATGTCGCCGTATGTCGGTACCGGCCAGAACTCGCTTCCTACAAGCCGCTCCAGCTCGTCGACCGCCGCGCGCACGTCGTTCATCTTTGCAAGTACCTTGTCGTGGAAGAACACCGCCGTTTCCTTCACGTCCGACAGTGACGATGTCTCACCAAGCAGAGCTTCGAGCGCCCCGCACTCCGTTATCATCACGTTCTCCAGCAGCGTTACGTTCCGTGCAGCTTCAAGCTCAGTCGTCGCATCTACTCCCACGCTGCGCTTCGACATTGCCGCGTCGCAGAGGAACTTCGCGTATCCGACGACCGCCGGCGCGTACTGGCGCTTCACCATGTCAACGACTGTGTGAGCTTCGATGTTAATGGTCTTGTAGTAGTTTTCAAGCAGTATCTCCGTGCGGGCGTGTATCTCGCGTTCGGTGAATACCTTGTGAGCTGTGAATACCTTGATGCTCTTCTCGTCCTCAAAATGGGGTATAGCGTCCACCGAAGAAACGAGGTTCGGAAGTCCGCGCCTCTCCGCCTCTTCAAGCCATGCGTCGTCATAAGCGTTGCCGTTGAAGATTATCCGCTTGTGCTCCTTGAACGTGCGGACAATAAGCTCGTGCAGTGCTTTCTCGAATGCGGGACGGTTGAAGCCCTCTCCGTCGGCTGCGGAAGCAAACTCCAGCTCGTCGGCGAACTGTCTGAGCGACTCGGCAACTATCGTGTTGAGAATGATGTTCGCGGTAGCAACGTTGTGCGACGAGCCCACCATGCGGAACTCGAACTTGTTTCCGGTGAACGCGAACGGAGATGTTCTGTTGCGGTCGGTCGTGTCCTTCTTGAAGTGCGGGAGTGCGAGCACGCCGAGATCAAGGTCGGAGCTCTTCTTCGGCACCGTTCCGCCGCTTATGAGCGCCTCCACCACCGCGTCAAGCTCCTCGCCGAGGAATACGGACACTACTGCGGGGGGAGCCTCGTTACCGCCGAGACGGTGGTCGTTGCCTGCGGTCGCGACAGAAAGCCTGAGAAGCTCCGGGTACTCGTCCACGCTCTTTACCACCGCCGCAAGGAAGGTGAGGAACTGCACGTTTTCAAGCGGGGATTTCCCCGGGTTGAGAAGGTTCTGTCC
>JAFZOA010000217.1 GCA_017550775.1 Ruminiclostridium sp.
ATCCTGTATAAAGCAACGGGGATGAAAACCGTGGATTATGCCAACAAATACCTGTTTGAGCCGTTGGGTATCAAAAAACATACGCCCTATTGTGCAAGATCGGCGGAAGAACATAAGCAGTTCACGATCGAAAAGACACCGAAAGGAAATGTCTGGTTCAGTGACCGCTACGATATCGGAGCTCCGGGTTACGGACTGTGTATGTCGGCGTCCGATATGGCTAAAACAGGGCTTTTGTGCCTCAACAAAGGAAAATGCGGCAGCAAACAGATCGTATCTGAGAAGTGGATAGAAGAAATGACAAGACCGCGTGAAGTGGAAAGCAAATATTTCAGAGGAATGGAATACGGTTATCTGTGGTGGGTCATAGACCGGCAGAAGAACATCTACGCTGCTATCGGAAACAGCGGAAATGTCATTTATGTCAATCCTGAGGAAAATATCGTTATCTCCGTGGCATCATATTTCAAACCGACAATATTTGACAGAGTGGATTTTATTCAGGAATATATCGAACCGTTAATTCTGAAACTGGACCCTATGAAAAAAAATCTGGGAAAATTCAGCCTCCTGTGTTATAATAGGAAATAACACAGGAGGCTGAGTTTTATGGGAAGAAAAAGAGCACCGATGAGCGAAGGCAAGAAGAACATCATCAGCATGCTGATCGAAGAATACGACATAATCACTTTTTCTTCTGGTAGAAAACAAAACCATCTTCAATTCTGACTTTTTTATATCCTAATTTCTCATAAAACGCATTCGTTCTTACATTCCAAACTGGTGTATCCAGATTGATCTCGCTAACATCCAAGAACTCGTTTTCTATGCATTTCATTAAAGGTATTCCATAACCTTTCCTGTGATAGATGCTGTCAATAAAAATTCTGCCTATGTAAACACTGCTCTTTGACTCATCGGGGAATACAACGGCTGCTCCTACCAATTCTTTTCCTATCATTGCCTGATACAAATGCCCCTCTTGAGCCATTTTTCTATGCCATTCTACAGAATCAAATTCAGGTGGACAGTCTCCTTTTTTTCCTCCGACATTCATATCTGTTTCAAATGCTCTGACAGACATAGCAACAATATTTTCAATCTGATTCTGATCTGCTTTTATTATATACATTTCCCGCTCCTGTCAATTCACCAAACTTCGGTTTATTTTACTATTTTATCACAGATTTATTGTCATTTATAAATCAGTTGTAATTCCACACATAAGAATACCTTCTTGGCGAGTTAAATAAAAATTTACGCACAATACATACAAATGGTTCCTTGTAACAGTTTAAAACTATTATTTTCATAGAATTTTGAAGCAGGTGCATATTCGCTGGTATAAAGGATAACCCCGGCACATCCGGTTTCCTTACTATAATCTAATATCGTCTTCAGTAATTGCCTGCCAATACCTTGACCCTGTCTTTCAGGTAAAACTGCCATTTCGTTAATATATATTTCTTTTTTACTTCCCGATATCTTACATAATGCAAATATACATCCAATTACTGCGTCATCTTCTTCATACACATATCCCACAAATTTTTTCTGCTCGTAATAATCCGATAAATATTCTTTTGCATTATCGGGGTTCCAATCTATCCCCCAGTATTCTATAGGAAACGCCTTAGCATATATCACTCCACACTGCTGCAAATCTTCCTCTTTCATTTTTCTTATCATTAAAATCACCTCGTGTGCTTCACAAAACCGGAATTTATATTCTTGTAATGGACCTGATATTGCTATTTCCTTACATCCCGATTATCATATTCAAAATATTTCATTAATACAAAATTGAAAAGTTCTTTACCCTTTAATTTTCATCATAAGAAAGCAATTAATCCCCTTTTTATAAAAATCAGGCAGTTCTCCGACACACTTATATCCCAGATTTTCATATAACTTCTTCGCTTTTGGATTAAAATCATCTACAGTTAAAAAATATTTTTCCGAAAAAGAATCGGAAGCATTATCCTCAAAATACTTCATCAGCTGTTTACCGATACCACAACTTCTGTAACCTTCCTTTACTGCAATAATATGAAGATATGGGTAACTTCCGAAGACACCATGTGTCATGTAGTAAATAAAGCCCAAACAATTCTCATTTTCATTCAATGCAACATATAAGTTTTTTTGTGCCACTGCGTATGAAAGCATATCAGCGGCCTTTTCATGATCACTGAAATATCTTTTTCCTAAATCCGAATTCTGCAGAATTTCTACGCAGCTATCAATATATTTCATATCTGCAAGTTTAATTTGTATAACCATTTTTCTCTTTTCACACATTAATCTTTACTTCCGGCATAAGAAGTCCTTACTATCTGAAATAATGCGTATTTTACTCTCAATACGCAAACTTGCTTCTATATGCATGATCCAATGTCTTGAAAATGGCATCTGTATCAAACCACGAATATCTTTGCCGCACCAATAGTCAATAAGCCACACAGCATTCTCGTCACTGCTTACAACATTCAATTTTTGCAGGATCTCTCTGCGTTCTGCCGATATTCTTTGTTTCAGCATTTCATAAGATAAATCACGCAGAATTGCTTCGGTACTTTCTTTGACCTCCGAAATATATGAATATAGTTCATCTATATCTAATTGCTTTGAAAAATCAGAAATTTCATTTTTTACAAGCTCGTTGCCTGTTGTGATGATGGGGGAATTAATGCGCTTTTTGTAATTGCCAGAAAAGAATATCTGCTCATCACAATTTATCAGTGTGTGTGCGACAATATCCTCAATTCTGAAAATATGCCATAAAGAATATGCGATCGTCTTACTATGATAGCCTTCTGCATTTATGAAAGGGATCGCATTAAAATCCTCTCTTTGAAGATTGTTCTTGAAAGATATGATTGTCTGCATAAGCCTGTTGCGCAATTCAAACAAAGTGCTTATGCCGTCAATATAAGTATCTTTCTTTTTTATTTGAGCTTGCATTGTTTTGTTCAGTTCAGACCATTCTTTATTCATATTGTTCACCTGAATCCTGATTTGTTGTTATGCGTCATTCCGCAGTTTCCCGTATTATAAGTTCTTCTGTTTCGCGCAATTTTGGTGGGTCGAGCTGCATAGGATAACGCGATACCGCAACACCCGCGCAGGCACTTGCAAACCTCACAAGCTCATCGTCGCCCATTCCGTTTGCCAATGCGTAGGTACAGCCCGCCTTGAATGTATCTCCCGCGCCGAGGGTGCTTGCGACATCGACCTTGTACGGCTGAAATGTTTTGACAGGCTCGCCTTTTCTGCCGTACAGAATCGCATTCCCACCGTTCGTGATAATAGTCAGTCCGTCTGAGTTTTCGGCATAGCGCGGGAACATTTCCTCGCGGCTCACATCTCCGTAGTGCATTTTAAGCCCGTCGCCGGAGATGACATCAACAGCAGCGTGTCGGTGGATATAGCTGTCGTATTTGCAGTCGATAGTCACATAAGGCTTGCCGAGCCGGACACACATTTCGGCAGCAGCCTGTGAATCCTCGCCGAAAAATTCATCAATTGCTGCAACGTCACACCATTCAATATCGCTCTCTTTCGGTGAGTTCCAGTGCTTTATTCCGCCGTTGTAATACTCCCCGAAGAAGTGCCCGAACCTGCCAAACGGAGTGCGGTCGCTGCCCGAAATGATAACATAGTCTTCAAGCCCCTCGAAACTGTCGTCAAAGGTCAATGAGCCGAGATCGACAGTTTTATTTTTGTAGAAATCCCGCGTGAGCTGCGCTGCGCTTCTGCCGATATGCGTTCCGTCGATCCTGACATCCGCACCGAGGGAAGAGAGCATAGTTGCACAGGTGCCTGTTTCTCCGCCGATAAAGCGTGCTTGCAGCTCGATCTCGCTGTACTCGTCCGGTTTCGGAAAAGCGTTGAGTTTAAAACTGTTCGAGCCGCAGATCATACCATAAAGATATATTTTCATTGCGTCTGTCCTTTCAGCAGTATTTTTCAGAGATGGCCCATTCTTTTGCTTTTTCGTAATCGCCGATAAATCTGACAGCGATGCCTTTTGTTTTTATTGCTCCGAGTTGCTTTTGCCAGTGTTTTTCCACACCGACAAACGCTATTTTTCTGAAAACTTTATTGGCCTCAATAATAGCATCAACTATTGTTTTCACGATCTGTACGGTAATCTCGGTTTCATCCAGATCGATTATCATAAACGATGAAACGGAAGGCCGTGAAAACAGTTTTTTATCTTCACCCAATTTAGCGATCACTTCGTCTTCGGATGTACCCATTCCGTCTAAATGTTCGCACCAGATCGTCCCGCCGTTATAATTCAGTTCAAATGACTTCTTTTTGATTGCTGCTTCATGAATACCGTCCATAACACCCCTACGTTTACTTTATACTGTCAGAGCTCATATCTTGTCCCGTGAGAAAACAATACCGCATCCGTCAGTTTCACGCAGAGTATTATTGTATTCTCATCGTTCAGATTGGTGTGTCCGTTGTCTATCCACGACGCAAACACAGCTTTCAGTTTTCCGGCGATTGAAGTGTTTTCTGGCTTGCCGATGAAACCGAGGCTTACGGCTTTGCCGTGTGCGGTAAACCATTCGCCGGTGATCGCGACAGTCGGATTGTCAGATATCTGTTTCATTTTGTTTGAAAGAGCGTATGTGATAATGTAAAATGCTCCGTTCTCATAATATGCATTGACATTGCGCACATACGGAACGTTATTTTCGGCAGTCGCCAATGCAATAACGTTATCTTTCCCGAAACGCTCGGTCAGTATTTTTTCGGCTTGCTCATTCGAATTATTCATATTCCCTCCGGAATCAGAACTTTTTCATAATACAGGAAGTCTGTCCAGCCCGTATTTTCCGCATACAGATGTTTCTTGCCCCTGTATGAAAAACCTGTCTTTTCATATAATCGCTGCGCGGGAAGATTAGAACTTAACGTGTCGAACCGAAGTGCTTTTCTACCGTTTTTTACTGCTAGTCCGGCAGCCTCGTCCAGTAATTTTATGCCCATACCTTTACCGAGAAATTCCGGACAGACCGCAAGAAGATGAAGTGTCGCCACCTGATCGCTTTCAAGTCTTACCGACCACGCAATATCCTCATAATCCTGATCCTGATGCATTAAAAGAGCTACCATTCCCGCGATATTTTCACCGTCTGTGAGTATATACATTTCGCCGTTATCCGTATATGCTCTGATCGTTTCGTCGGTCGGATGTTTTCCGTAGTCCCAGCGCGCGTATTTTGCCATATCGGGTGTGTTCTCAATAATATCCAGGTATTTGCTTTTTACGAGATCAAAATCGTTTGTTTTTATCAGTTTCATATATAAATATATTCCTTTCGTTCAGACTCCCGCAAGCCCGATCAGCTTGTTGATGTGAATATCAACGCTGTCCAGACACGGAAGC
>JAFZOA010000218.1 GCA_017550775.1 Ruminiclostridium sp.
CTGTTCGCCGCGTCGCATACACTGTCCGAAGAGTCGCACAGAAGCGGGTTCTTTTCGAGAACATACGCCGCGGGGGAAGCCTGTTCGTCCGACGAAACATAAGACGAGGTATAGTTCGCAACATCGTCGCCCTTGTATGCTGTCAGATATTTGATATACGCGCGTGTATCCGTGACATAAATGCTCTGTCTTTCGCTCGCGTTTATCTCCCTGTCGCAGACGATCACGCTGCTGTCCTGCTGTGATACACGGTATTTTGCGGGAATGACCACGAGCCCGGAGCTCCTGTCAATGACCGCATAGCCGCATAAAAGCGCCGCGCACCACATGATGATATCCCGGCAGGACTGTATCTGTTTATCCTTCGGCGTCACTGTCAGAGCATTGTTCGGGAAACCGCCGAAATCCGTTGCGGTCATTCCCGTCGATATCCCGCATTCCGTACACGCCGCAAGTATTATCTCCCCGGGCGTTCCCGTCATATTGCGCAAAGCAGAGGAAGGCTCCCTGTCCGCAAGAACTCCCGCATCGTAAGCTACCACATTCAGAACATTCTTCCGCCTTACCGAAAGAACCGGATCCACAAGGAACGTCCCGAGCGGTACAGTCTCCGGTACGCCCTCCCTTACTTCAAGCGAGTATGTCATGCTCACCGAAGCACCGGTCAGGTCGATGCCGAGTGCGTTGTCGAAGAATATCGAAAATTTAAGGCACGCAAGGTTGAACGACCCTATCCTGTACTGTGACCCGCAAAGCTCCTTTGAGAGCTTAAGCGATGACGATACAAGGTTCTCGTCGTTTACCGTTATCTGTGTGCCGTCCGAAAGAGTTATAATGCCGGAAACGCTGTCATTCCTGACCTTCTCCCGAAGCGCGTCGATGTAATCCTGGCTTACACTGTACATTCTACTCCCCCTTTAATACTCTGTCAGCCGGCAGCTTATCTCCCACCAGCTCAGAAGCTCGTCACCGTTCTGCTGCTGGTAGAAGTCCGACTTGATGCTCGCCGCGTACATATCACAGCTCGTGTAGCCGCCCGTGCCGGGATCAAGCAGCTCCACATCGAGAAGCTCGTCTCCGAGGCTGGTGCCAAGCTGCCCGAGGGAGCTCCCCGGAAGTCTCCACTTCACATCACAGGTCTTTACGCTGTGCCTGATACGGTTCCTGTGGGTTACGCCTGTCTCGTCGGAACGCCCGCTGTCCGCGCTGGGGATATCGTCCGAGGTGACGGAATAGTACACCGGTGTCGGCAGCGTGACCCCGTTGATCCTGATAAAATACATATATGTGTTCCTTTCATTGATAGATACCGTTCGTGATCTTCCCCCTGAGAAGATTGAACCTGTTCACGGACTCGCCGATCTTGTCACCGTCAAGCTCAACGGTGGTAGTGATATTGAAGGGCTGCGGCTCCGATGCCTGTCCGCCCACAGCGCCGATCACAGTCTCGTTCCTTGCGAGGTCCGGCACATTCGCCGTTCCCTGATACGACACACCGTTGTTTGTGTAGTAAATGTTCTCCTCCGGCACATAGGACGGTATTGCGTGCGGGAGCGTCACCGTGCTGTACTTGTCGCTGCTCCGCGTATCTATATCTGCGGCAGTTGTCACAGCGGCCTGCGATACAGTCTCCGCCGCGGAGACCTGCGTACCGATAAGCCCGTAGAAAGCTGCCGTTACCTGTTTTCCCGCCGCGACAGCCTCATCTCTGAAAGCCGCAACAGAAGCTTTTGCGGCCTCAAGCTCCTTTTTAAAGTTCTCCGCGTCTGCGGATATTCTGATATTGAGTTCTTCTACTGTCATCTTACTCTCCTGTATCATGCTTTCCCGCCGAGTCTTGCGTTGAGCTGCCGCGCTATCTCCGCGAAGTCCCGCCTGCCGCCGTCCGCCGGAGCAGCCGGCTTTCTCCCGAAGGCGCTCTCCGGCGTTTTCGGATATCTCCCCGGCGCATTGAACGCGGTAAGCACCAGCGCGCCGATGTTGAATGCCAGAAGCTCGTCCGACCGAGCACGTCTCTCCGCGCGTTTTCTCCCCGCCGCGATCACCTCATCAAGCTCCGCGGCTGTCATCTCCCATAGCGCTCTTACATCGTCGGTATATACAGCCGCCTCCGTCCGCTGCCGCGCTATCAGCTCTCCCGCGCTCCGGAAGCCTTTCCGAAAAAACCGGATATCTTAAGCGCCTCCGCTATCTTCCCGTTCAGCGAAGAGAGCGTGCCGCCGCCGCTGATAAAGTCGTCTATGAGCAGGTAGGTGTCCTGCTTCGTGAATTCCGGTCTCAGACCCTCAATGAGCGCGTACAGCAGCTCGGATACAGTCTTTATCTCGTCTGTCTTTTCCAGTGCCTTATATACGGACATACCGAGGCGTTCCTCCAGCCGTACCGCCGAAAGCGCGGTAAGCCTTAGCAGGTATGTCCTTCCGCCCGCAGTAAGCTCCGTGTAAGGAAGCTTGTTTTCGTTCATGTTCATTACCTCCGTTCTCTGTGTGCAAACTGTACGGCGTCGGTTCATTCAGCAGTGCTTCTCCCCGCCGTAAAGCGGGGAAAAGCATGAACACACCGTCCGGCCGATATCACGATCCCGATCTCAGCTGCAAGTCAGCGCCGTGTTCGGAATGGAGATAATGCTGAACTCCATTACCCCGTCCGGCTCCATACGCTTCATTTTCGTGCTCACCTGACCTGTCCAGCTGTACGTTGTCCCGTCCGGGAAGACCACCGACTGCGCCACCGGCACCCCCGCCACCTCGGCAGCCCTTGCCGCTGCGAAAGCCGCCGCTACCTGCCCCGAGGATACGTTGGGGTTGGTCTCGCTGCTGTTGTAGTAGAAGTCGAAGGTAAGATCGTCGTACTTATACAGCCCCGCGATATATCGGTGCGCCGTGTCGAGAAGGTTTGTCACCTCTTTTTTCTCGCGGCTCCCGCCAAGCTCCGGAGTGCTCTTAAGCCCGTACAGGTTCTGTCCGTTGAGTATATAGGAAGTACCGGAAGAAAGAAGTTCCATATTGTATTTCCGCCTCCTTGTATGTTTGATTAACAGCCAATCGTAAAACTCCGGAAATGGATCAATACTATTGTTTTGTATCTTCCCGGCTTTTATGATCTGCTGTATTTGATAAGCTCCCGCGACACGCGTTTATCGCAGCGCCGCGGGAGTATTCTTGTTCTTCACGTTTCGTAAGGAAACGCAAGTTGTCATGTAATGAGTTATAAAGAAACGACCCGCCCTGTCACGTTGTCCAGTCCGAAGCGGTATCTCATGCACATACGCGGCTTATCCTCATCTGTGATGAACTGCGAGAAGCTGCGCTTTATGCTTTTGGCGGCAAGAATACCGTCCGCGCTTACCGCAAGCTCCCTCACGTCCGCCTCGTTCTCCGCGTATATATCTGCCTGCAGGGTTATGATGCTGTACCGCTCTTTCCCGCTCAGGATCACGGACGAAGCGTTTCCGGTCTCCGAGAGTATAATGCACGGAAGCTTTGTGAAGCCGTCATGGTACGCGAGCTCCACGTCCGCCGCCTCTCCGAGCATCTCCGCGATCTGCGGCAGTACGTCAGTCATTGCTGTCACCTCCGAGTATCATCGCGAACACCGCTGCCGCGCTTCTTCCCGCAGCCTCCGCGCCTGTCCCGAGGAACGGCTTCGGTCTGCGGTTGCGCCCTCCGAACTCAACATTCGCCGCGTAAGGAACATTCGTGCTTATCACGACGGTGTCGGTATTTCTGGCGCGGTCGTGCCGGTCATGCATACTTATGCTGCGATTGAGCCTTCCCGTCCTTACGGGACACACCCTTTTCGCCTCGTCTAAGGCGAGCTGTCCGAGGGTATGCACGGCGGTGTTTATGAGCGCGTCAAAGTCTTTCATAGGCGCTCCGTTCTGACGGTAAGGTGGTTCGGGTATCTTCGCACCTCCACTACTCTGCTGTCCGGTTCGCTTCCGAAAATACCTGCAAGGTCGCCGCAGCTCACACCCGCTCCCCGTCTGAGTATCATAGTCGCTCCCGTGCTCACCTGCCGCCCGTTACGCTTCTCTGTAAGGGTCTCCTTATCCGGGAAAACTTCCGCGTATACAAACCCGAGAAGCGCAGGTACGGGTTTGGTGCCGACATATCCGCTGTCCGCGGAGTTGCAGGTGAAGATGTTCACGCGTTTAAGGCTCCTGCGGTTCTGCTGCATTTATCGCTCCCACCTTTCTCGGATAGTTTCTGAGCCGAAGCTTCATATCCTCGGAAATAATATCGGAGAACGACACCGAAATGTCGCCCTCCGTAAGCTTCTGGACCCCCTCGTTGCCGAGGCGGCCATACATTGTGATCGCTGCCTGCACGACCATATCGTTAAGGCGCTCCGGAAGCGTATCTCTGCCTATGCAGTCAAGTATCGTGTTTTCCGCGTATCTGAGCAGAAGCGTCAGCATAAGGTCGGAGCTGTTGTCGTCCGGCGGCAGCAGTACGCGCATAGCGTCAATGTTTGTCATGCAGTCCCTCCGTATCAGCCGTTGTTGTCTGTATTTCCGGTATTTTCAGGATTATCGGTATTTTCGTTTTCTGCGGGTGTTTCGGGCTCTGTTTCACCACCGTCGCTCTCCGGCGCTCTGTCGTAGCATACCGCAACAGCCTTCTTTTTCTTGTCGAACACGAAGATATCGTGGTAGATAAGACCTTCCACGAGAGTACCCGCAATGCCGGGAGGATCCTTGTGGATCTTGTAGTCCTGAAGCTTCACCGGCGCGGGAGCGCACATCGGGTGCGTGATGATGAACGCGGTATCCTCGGGAAGTCTGCGCTTGGGTACAGCGATGATAGCCACGCCGTCGCAGTCGCCGACCATGCCCTTGTATATGACTCTGTACTGCGCAAGCTCGGTAGCCTTTGTGAAGCCGCCGTCTTTCTTGAGCTTTTCGATGAAGGCATTGGAGCAGAAGGCGACGCGCCCCTCGATCGGGAATTCCTCGTCGGTGATAGCGGTATTTGCCTCAACGAAGGTGCTGTACGCGTTAGTGGAGTCCAGCTCCTTCTCGATCACAGTACCCGCCTTTTCCGCAAGGACTGCGAAACGATAGGTGTCGATAGCGGGGATAATTACCTGCTCGATCTGGCGCTGGAGCGCCTTGCCGGCGTTTCTCACACCCTCGGGCGAGTCGGACTCATAGGTCTTGTCGATAGTAAAGGTGAAGGACTTCTGCTGGGACATCTGGAGCGTCTGCACAGTGTCCTCAAGCTCCACGGGCTCTCCGTATCTGCTCATACCGGCAGTAGGATCGTAGTCGTTGAGCGGAGCGGTATCGAGGGAGTAGACCTTGACGGTCTGAGCTCCGCCGAACTCGACATCGTTGTTGGTACCGGCGGAAGAAAGAAGACCCTTTCTGATGACTTCATCTACCTGATTGGAATACTTTTCAGCAAGATTAACAGACATAATAATTTTCCTTTTTGTTTGAATGAACGGCGTTTTTTGCAGCTTCTCTTCCCACTTACAGTAAACAGTGAGAAAACGCGTGATAAACGCTTATACCGTCGGGTTCCGCACCCGGTCTGCATCTGCTAACGCCGTAATAATTGCTGCCGCATTCACTCGCGGCATTCTGACATAACAAAACGCCTCCCCGTGCGAAACACGGGAAAGCGCCTGTTATATAGGTTTCGATCACATTCCGAGCCCGGCAAGGAATGCGTCATTTGTTCCTCCGGAAGAGATCTTCGGAGTCTTACCGCGGATACGTTCGTTGACCGCCGCGGCTACTGCGGACTCAAACGCGGTGCCGACAGCCTCGATGCTGCGGTCGCACATCTCTCTGCCCGAGTAGTTGAGGCACGCCGCGAGCTGCTTGGGAAGTCCTGCTGCTTCAAGCAGTTCGAGAGCGTCAGCCATGAGCTCGCGCTTTTCTACGGCTGCTTCGCGTTCGGAAAGCTCCTTTTCGCGCATCTCGCGTCTGTAGTCCGTGCGGGCTGCCTCCGACATAGCTGCAAGCTTTTCCGCTTCCGCAAGCTTTTTCGCAAGCTGCTCGCGTTCTGCGCCGAGAAGCTCGTCAAGCTGGGACTGCGTGTAGAGCTTTTCCCCGGAAGGTTCAGAGCCCTTCTCCTCGTCAACTTCTTCTGTAAGTATTTCGTTCTCCTGCAAATCAGACCCTCCTTTCATGTGGATTACGGTTCGTGTTCTCTCACTCTCCGCAGTTTACACTCTACCACATTTAAGCGGGACATACAAGGACATTCCGGGACATCTTTTCGGGAGACCGTATAAAAAGTTTACCCCCGCACAGGACGGGTAAGTCCTGCGCGGGGGCAGAATGAAAGTGTTATCGGAATAATGCCGGACTCAATACGTCTCCCCGTATCCGATCGGATAAAGGATAGTATCGGTGTACATCGTGTTCTCGTCGAGCGCCGGTATGTCAACGGGAAGCTTGCCTGTCGGAGAGTTCCCTCCGAAAACGGTAATAAGTGCGGCAGGATAGTTCACACCGTATGTCGCAGTCTCTCCGTCGTACTCTGTCGGTATCACCGGCATATCATCTCCGCAGTAAGCACAGAGGATAGCGTCGGCTTTGGTGTATCTTGCCGCGTCGTAGGGCAGCTGCATACTGAGCAGGACTACCTTTTTGCCGAGCCTGTGCGCAGTATCGATCATCTCGTCCGCGAATACCGCCTGCCAGCCCTTCTCGTTCGCCGCGTCCATATTTGCCTGTCTGTATGTCTCGACCGCAAGTATCACCACAGCGGAATTGCTTATCACATCTTCAAATCCGGCGGCGTTCTTTTCGGTGACACAGTGACAATCCGCCGTTACGCTTGTGGGAACTATACCGACCGCTTTAAGTCTGTCAAGTGCGAACTCTATCGTATTTTCCTCGCCCTCATAGGGGTAGAAGTACGCCACGGTATCGTTCTCGTTCAGCTTCACAGGAAGCGTATCGTCGTCGTTCTTTATAAGAGTTATCGCCTTCTCCGCTATTTCAAGCTCCTTGTCGTGGTTTTCCTGTGAACCGACGATCTTTTTTGCGTTGCTTACCGCATCATCAATGTTCCCTCGCTCGTCGAAAAGCCCTTTTTCTATTTTGAGCGAGAGTATCCTCATGACCGAATCGTCTATCTGCGATAACGGTATTCTTCCGTCGTTTACCGCGTCTGCTATCGCGGAGATATACCTGTCAAGCTCCTCTATGCTCGCGTCGTCAACTATGTACATAGGTTCGAGTATCATATCAACGTCCGCGTTTATCGCGAGTATCGCCGCGTCGAGCGGGTCGAAATTCACCTTTATCGCGTCCATGAGCATAGCGTCTGTAATGACTACGCCGTCGAATCCGAGCTCGCCGCGCAGTATGCCGGTAATGATCGTTTTTGAGAGCGTCGCGGGAAGATATACCTCCTCGCCGCTTTCGACCGATGTGTATGTCTCTGTCTCTATCTGTGGGAACTGGATGTGTGCTGTCATTACCATGTCGGCTTTATCCACCGTTGCCGCATACGGTATAAGCTCAAGCTCCCTGATCTCGTCGAGCGGCTTGTCTATCTTCGGAAAGCCGGTATGACTGTCGGTGTCGGTATCTCCGTGACCGGGGAAATGCTTGACTGTCGAAATGACGCCTTCGCTTTCAAGTCCTTCGATGTACGCCGTACCGAGCTTTGCGACAAGCTCCGGGTCGGACGAGAACGAACGCACGTTGATGACCGGGTTCGCGGGATTGTTGTTTACGTCGAGGACGGGCGCATAGTCGGTGTTTATGCCGAGCGCGTAAAGCTCGCTGCCGATAATGGCGGCATTGTCATAAGCCGCCTGCGTATCGCCCGTCGCGCCGAGCGCCATATTGCCGCAGGTCGTTGTACCGGTCTTAAGTCGGGTAATATAGCCTCCCTCCTGGTCTGCGCAGATCAGAAGCGGTATGCCCTGTTCGCTTTCCAAAGCGGCTTCCTGTATCTCTGCGGTAAGCCTTGCCGTCTGCTCTGTTCCGACGGTATTCTTGGCGAAAAGCGTGATGCCGCCGATGTCGTACTTCGTGAGAAACGCTTTCTGCTTCTCATTCAGGACGGTAGTTACCTGTGAGGTATCTGCCGAACCGTCGCTCTCAGTGATATCCGTCCAGTAATGGAACGACACCGAGATCATCTGCGCTATCTTCTGTTCAAGCGTCATTCCGGCTAAGATCTCCTCCGCCTGTTCCGTCACGCTCTTCTCCTGTTCCGGAGCATTGGTATCTGTCGCTTCCGTGCTTTCGGAAGCAGCAGTCACGGTCTCCGATGAAGCCGTAGTCTCTGCGGCTGTAGTAGTCGCAGCGTTCCCGGACGCGGAGGTCCCGGAAGAAGTTCCGGTAGTCTGTGCCGCGGGCTGACCGTTCCCACAGCCGGTAATGCCGCAAAGCGCGAAGATCACCGCAAGTAATGCCGAAGTCTTTTTTTTCATAGTAAGTCTCCTTTTCATTGTTTTCATCATATCTTAAAAGGCTGAAAAGCCTTATATAACGTTGTTCTGCTTTTCCCGACGACCGGCGGGGTCATATATCGTCCCGTATCCTGACATACCGTATCGTATGTTCCGGCATGGTACCGACCCCATGTACAGCTATCGAAAGCGAATGACCGTCCTCCTCCATGCTTCTTAACAGAAAGACATCACACGCAAACACGACCCTGTCTTCTCTCACGTCGGGCAGCTCTCTTACGTCGGATATCCCCTCGCCGACGGATTTGTACAGGCTCTCCTTGCGTGTCCAAATACGCACAGCCCTGTGAGCGTCGCCGCCGACAAAGCCGCGTTCCGCTTCGTTCATCATAAACGGCAGCATATCCTTGTAGTACTCCATTTCCCGGACAGGCTCCGCATCAACGCCTATGCCCCGGCATTCCTCGCACACGGCAAGCACCACATGATCTCCGCCGTGAGAAATGCTGAACGGAACGCCGTTTTCAAGGAATGGCTTTCCCTGCGTCCCGAAGCGCAGCAGATCGTCGGAAAAACCGGGAACGAAATGCTTCATCAGGTATCCCGCGGCAAGACAGCGAAGCCGGTCTTCCTTGTGAAGAAACCTCGCCGCCTTTTCTCTGCGCGTGCTGTCGGCGCATTGTATCAGC
>JAFZOA010000219.1 GCA_017550775.1 Ruminiclostridium sp.
CTCATATGTCCCACGAGATACGCACGCCTATCAACGCGATACTCGGCATGGACGAGATGATACTCCGCGAAAGCACCGACGAAAGCACGCTCGGCTATGCGGAGGATATCCGCAAGGCGGGCAATACCCTGCTCGGACTTATAAACGACATACTCGACTTCTCGAAGATAGAGGCGGGCAAGACCGAGATAATCCCGGTGGACTATCAGCTTTCCTCGGTGCTCAACGACCTTTCCAACATGATACAGCCGCGCGCGGAGGAGAAGGGGCTTAAATTCGTCATCAGGGTGGATCCGTCGATACCGGACTTCCTGCACGGCGACGAGATACGCCTGAAGCAGATCATAATGAACCTTCTCACCAACGCGGTGAAGTACACCAAGGAGGGTACCGTCACCCTGTCCGCGGAGCAGACCCGTGAGGGCGCGGACGTTTACCTGCATATCACCGTCAAGGACACCGGCGCAGGTATCAAGAAGGAAGACATCGACAAGCTCTTCATCGCCTTCGAGCGCATAGAGGAGGAACGCAACCGCTCCGTTGAGGGCACTGGTCTCGGTATCACCATTACCCAGAAGCTGCTCCGGCTCATGGACAGCCGACTTGAAGTGGAGAGCGTTTACGGCGTGGGATCGATATTCGGCTTCACGCTCAAACAGACGGCGGTGAAGGACAGCCCCATAGGCGACTACACCGGCTCTCTCGCACGCTCCGAGGAATCGCGCCGCCAGTACCACGAATCCTTCACGGCACCCGATGCGTGGATCCTCGCGGTGGACGATACGGAAATGAACCTCGTGGTGTTCACGAACCTGCTGAAAAAGACAAAGATGCACATAGACACCGCTTCGAGCGGCGACGAGGCGATACAGCTCGCCCGGCAGTACAAGTACGACCTTATCTTCCTTGACCACAGAATGCCGAACAAGGACGGTATCGAGACTCTTGCCGAGATGAGAAGCGACGAACAGAGCCTCAATCGCGAGACCCCTGCGGTAAGCCTTACCGCCAACGCGATCTCCGGCATGAGGGAGAAGTATATTGCGGCAGGTTTCTGTGAGTACCTCACCAAGCCTATCGACCCGGTACGGTTGGAGACCATGATACTCGAACTGCTTCCCGACGGGCTTGCGCAGCCGGCTATCGTGAATGACACCGAGACTTCGGACGAGACGGGAGAGCTGCTGGAGATATACATAGGCGACGTGGAGAGAATGGCCGGGGAGATAGAGCGGCTTTATACCGCACAGAACTGGACGAACTACACGATCAAGGTACACGCGCTCAAAAGCACCTCGCGGCTTGTGGGTGAGCAGGAGATAGGCGCGCTTGCCGAAAAGCTCGAAAAGGCGGGCGACGCGGGCGATATCGACTTCATTCACGAGCACACCGACGAGCTTCTTGCGATGTACCGCGCTGTCCCGGCAAAGTACGGGCGCGAAACAGCTCCGGCAGAGGAAGAGCCCGCCTATAAGCCGGAGGCTACCGAGCAGATGATGCACGACGCTTACGCGGATATGCACGCGGCGGCGGTGAACTTCGACTACGATGCGCTGTGCGACGTGCTCGACGAGCTGAACGACTACGCCGTCCCGGAGCCCCACATTGAGAAGATGAAGGCGATCAACGCGGCGGCGGACAGCGTGGACTGGGGTACCCTCAAGCAATTGCTGTCGTAAATGAGGTTAGGTAGAATATACGAATTTTTTAGTTATTTATGATAATTTTTTATAAAACTATTGCAATTTTATAAAAATGTGGTACAATAGAAACGGACGATTATGTAATGTCGCCCAGAACGCCGTCAGGATACGGCATAAGACAGGAGGAGCTTACCATGAAGATATTATACGCTGCAAGCGAAGCGCAGCCCTTTGCGGCTTCCGGCGGACTCGCCGACGTAGCGGGTTCACTGCCCAAGGCGCTCGTCGAAGCAGGACATGAGTGTATGGTAGTTATGCCGTACTATATCAATACGATCAAGCCAGAAGTCCGTGAGAAGCTTGACTATCTCACCAACTTCTACGTTCCCGTAGGCTGGCGCTCCCAGTACTGCGGTATCTTTACCACCGAGCTCAACGGGGTAAGATATTATTTCATCGACAACGAGTATTACTTCAAGCGTGATTTCGGCCTTTACGGATATTACGATGACGCGGAAAGATACGCGTTCTTCTCGAGAGCCATACTCGAAATGCTTGAGCACCTCGAAATAAAGCCCGATATCATCAACTCCAACGACTGGCAGACCGCGCTTGTTCCGATCTACTACAACATCTACTACAAGTATCACCACAATATGTGGGGCATACGCAATGTGTTCACGATCCACAACATCGGCTATCAGGGTCAGTACGGGCTTGAGCTTACCGAGGAGATTTTCTCCATTCCGAGACACTTAAGCTCGATAATCGAGTACGACGGCGACGCAAACCTCATGAAGGGCGCGATCGAAATGGCGGACAAGGTGACCACCGTTTCCCCGACCTACGCGAAGGAAATACTCAACCCTTGGTTCTCCCACGGCCTCGACAGATGCCTCAACACCAAGCAGTACAAGACCTGCGGCTTCCTCAACGGCATCGACACAGAGATGTACAACAGCAAGACCGACAAGGATATCCCCGCCAACTTCAGCATAGGCAAAATGGGCGGCAAGGCTATCTGTAAGGAAAAGCTGCTTGAAGAAGCGGGACTCCCCGGGGGAGATTCCCCTGTTCTCGGCATAATCTCCCGCCTTGTTGAGCACAAGGGCTTCGACCTCATCAAGTGCGTGCTCGACGACGTTGTATGCTCCGGCATCAAGGTAGTGGTACTCGGCTCCGGCGACAAGCAGTACGAGGACTACTTCTACTATATGCAGAACAAGTACCCGGAGGCGGTAAGCTTCAAGTGCGGGTATATCCCCGCATACGCAAAGCGCATCTATGCCGGTGCGGATATGTTCCTCATGCCGAGCAAGAGCGAGCCCTGCGGACTTGCACAGATGATCGCGCTGCGCTACGGCACAGTTCCGATAGTACGCGCTACCGGCGGTCTGAAGGACTCTATCGTCGACTTCGGCGATCCGAGCGGCGAGGGCGTGGGCTTCACGTTCCAGTCCTACAACGCGCTCGATATGCTTGGAGCTATCAACAGAGCCAAGGAAGTATATGACGATCAGGCGAGATGGAAGAAGCTCGTCGAGACAGGCATGAAGGCTGATTTCAGCTGGACACAGTCGGCAAAGCTCTACATCGGGCTTTACGAGGAGCTGTGCAGCTGGGAGAGCTGATCCGGAAATCAGATCAACAGAGCAATGACATCATTGCCGCACATCTTTACAGAATACCTTGAAGATGTGCGGCTTTATGTTGTATGATATGATCGGGAGATACGAAACATAAATGAAGATAACCATACTCGGCTGCGGCTTCGGTACCGCTCTCGCTGTCCTCTGGAACAAGGCGGGGCATGAGGTCACCGCTTGGACGCGCAACGAGGAAGAAATAGAAGAGATACTGCGCTGCGGCGAGCACAAGCGTCTGCTCCCGGGCGTACCGGTCTCAAACAGGATAACGTTTACATCCGACATAAGCTGTGTGAGCGGCGCAGATGTGCTGGTATTTGC
>JAFZOA010000220.1 GCA_017550775.1 Ruminiclostridium sp.
CGCGCCGGTTGATTTACCTATCCAGTTCTCCTGCTGAAGCTTGATATTCGGGAGGAAATCTACCTCGTCAAGTCCTTCAAGGAGCTTGTCGGCGTACTCTGTTATGCGCAGGTACCAGACTTCCTTTTCCTTCTGGATGATGTCGCTGTGGCAAATGTCGCATTTTCCGCCCTGCGAGTCTTCGTTCGAGAGAACGACCTTACAGCTCGGGCAGTAGTTTACGAGCGTTCTGTCGCGGAAAACGAGCCCCTTTTCGAACATTTTGAGGAATATCCACTGGGTCCATTTATAGTAGCCCTCGTCCGTGGTATCGACAACGCGCGACCAGTCGAACGAGAAGCCGACCTGGCGGAGCTGGCCGGTGAACTTCTTTAGGTTGTTATCCGTGACGGTACGGGGGTGAACGCCGGTCTTTATCGCGGTGTTCTCGGTCGGAAGACCGTAAGCGTCGAATCCTATCGGGAAGAGAACGTTATAGCCCTCAAGACGGCGTTTTCTGCTTACTACTTCAAGCCCGGAATAGGCCTTGATGTGTCCGACATGCATTCCCGCGCCGGAGGGGTACGGAAACTCGACAAGAGCATAGAACTTCGGCTTTTTGCTGCCGGTCTCCGCCTTGAAGCTGTCGTGCTCGTCCCAGTATTTCTGCCATTTGGGTTCGATCTCTTTAAAATCGTACTTCATTTGCTTTGGTGTCCTTTCTTTTGTATGTCCGGAGCCGCTGACGATCACGCGCGGACGCCGAATTTATATATTGTTGTATAATTATACTCCTCGCCGGCCTTTAGTATGCAGTCCGGGAAGTTCGGCTGGTTCGGGGAATCGGGAGCGTACTGGCTCTCAAGGCAGAGCGCGGTCTGTATCTTCATCATGATGCCGCCCTTGCCGATCTCGCCCTGTAAACCGATAGCGGTGTAGAACTGGATAGCGGGCTTATCGGTCGAAACGCGCATCTCGCGGCCGGTCGCGGGGTCGTAAACCACAGCGGCTTCACGCATTACGTGGGGTTCGCCGAGCATGAAGTTGTGGTCATAGCCGATAAGGTCGCTCTGGTCGAGGTCGCGGCAGATAGCCTTGGGCTGTCTGAAATCGAAGACGGTGCCTTCTACGGGAGCTATCTCGCCTGTCGGGATAAGCTTTTCGTCAACGGGAGTATAGCTCTCTGCGTTGATCTGAACGATCTGGCTCAGTACAGAGCCGGAGTGGATACCGCCGATGTTGTAGTAAGCGTGGTTGGTCATATTGAGTATCGTGTCCGCATCGGACTTGCCCTTATATTCAAGCTTCAGCTCGTTGTCCTCTGTAAGTGTGTATTTGCAGGTGACTTTGAGGTTTCCCGGGAAATTCTCTTCGCCGTCGGGGCTGAACCAGCCGAATGTGACGCTGTTGTCCGTTGTCTCGTCAACAGTCCACACTCTCTTGTTATAGCCGATGATACCGCCGTGGAGGCAGTTTGTTCCCTCGTTCGCGCGGAGCTGTATCTCCTCGCCGTTAAGGGTGAACTTAGCGTTCGCGATACGGTTTGCGTAGCGTCCCACGAGCGCGCCCTGGGATGAAGTTCCATTAACATAGCCCTCAAGGTCGTCATAGCCGAGAACAACGTCGTCCATGTTGCCGTCCTTGTCGGGAACGATGATGCTTACGATAGCACCGCTGTAGTTTGTGAGCTTTACGGTCATTCCCTTGCTGTTCTTCAGCGTGAAGAGGAATACCTTATAGCCGTCTGTCATTCCGAATACTTCTTTTTCGATCATATCCTTGTACCTTGCCTTTCTTATATTAACCCGCGAGCCTGTGCGCGGGTCAGAGCCTGTTGTTATGCGGTTTTGCTGCAGCAGTCGTCAGATCTGCAACATTCGTCAGAATTGCGCAGTCGTCAGATCTGCAACATTCGCTAGAATTGCCAGTAGAGGAACGGCTGATTCGTGGCGTTGACGAGCAGTATCGAGCTTGCC
>JAFZOA010000221.1 GCA_017550775.1 Ruminiclostridium sp.
CAGCCCTCCGCTCTGCATTACCGTTCCTATCTTTCTGCGCAGTGAACCGAGATCGAGCTTGTTTATGTCCTTGCCGTCGAAATATACAGCGCCCTTTTCGGGCTTTTCAAATCCGAGCAGCAGGCGCATGAGCGTGGACTTACCGCAGCCAGTCCTTCCGACAATCGCGACATACTCGCCGGACTTGATTTTCAGCGACATATTGTTCACGATGTACGGCGAATTTTCGCTGTATCTGAAATATACGTTGTTCAGCTCAATGCTTCCCGACAGCTTTGTCACGATCTCGCGGTTGTCCGAGGTCTCGGGTTCGGCTTCGAGAAACGGCTTTGCCATATCGAGTGTCGGCTTTATCTTCGCGGCTGTAAGAGCTATTCCCGCGAGAGACGAGAACGCTCCCATTACCGAGCCGTATGCGGACGAAAACGCAAAATATGAGGACTGATCGACACCGCTCTGCACCGCGAAGAAATACAAGATTATCGTTCCGAAAAGGCTTATCGCGGTGTTGATGACAGTGTTTATCTTGATGAAAGTCGGCGGGTCGAATACAAACTTCGCGCCCTCGGCATATTTATTCGCCCACCTTGCGAAAACGCGCTTTTCCGCGCCCGCGAGCTTTATCTTCTGAATGCCCGAGATCATCGCGTATTCGAGACCGGATTCCTTCGCATCATGCTCCATCATCTGCTTTGACAGCTTTATCTGCACAAGCGACGATACCGCACCGAAAACCACAGTCGTGATTATAATCAGCAGCGACGGCACAACGAGCGCCGGTGCGAAGCTGAATATCTGTGTGATGTACAGCAACGACATCAGCGACGACAGACCCGTTGACATCACGGTTCCGAGCAGCATATCGCAGAGCTGGTTGACCGACATCGAGCGGCTCGTGAGCTCTCCGGCGCTGTATTTGCGGAAGAAATCGGCGGGGAGAGACATGACTCTCATCATCATTGAAGCCTGTATCCCGAGCGAGGTCTTGCTCTGAGCGCGGCTCATGTACATTCCCTTGACCGAGCTTAAAAGCTGTGACGACAGTGACGTACACAGCAGGCATATCGCTATCGAGATAAGCATAGCGCCGGTTCCGTTCGTTACTATCGGTCCCGTCAGTGCCTTTGTGATGCGCGGGATCACCATACCCATCAGCGTCACCGCGAGTGTAGCTATCACTATCAGCGCCGCGTCGTTTGCCGAGAGACAGCTCTTCATGTACATCAGCAGGTCGCGCACGCCTATCTTCCGCTGCGGAAGAGGCTTGTAGAAGCAATACCCAACATCCTCAAGCAGCGCTTCCGTTTTCTTGCTTAGCTTTACTGTTTTTCCTGTCTTTTTATCAACGAAATAGTATCCGCCGATCTTCCCGGGCAGCACCGTTACAGGGTCTTCGCCGTCCTTCAGGAACGCGAGAACGGGTCCGAACGAGTCCTTATACCAGCCTTCCTCGAGATTTATGTCGCGGCGCATTAACCCATGCGGACGCAGACAATAATCTATGTATTCCTCAGGATCCTTTACCGCCTTCGGGACTTCGACAGGCTTGTAATGATAGTATTTCAGTATCTCGTCTATCGCCTTGCCGGTGATAATGCGTTCGTCGCTGTACTGAGAGGCCTTCCTGTCACCGGTGACTATGCCCGCTATCCGGAAGAACGAGTCCTCGAAAAGCTGCTGGTCGAGGTCTTCTCTCTGCTTTATCTGTTTTTCAAACCAACCCACTGAAATAATTGATAATTGACAATTGATAATTGATAATTTGAGTGGCTGTCAATTATCTGCTCCTTTCATAGATTTCGGATAAATGTCTTTGACAACGAAAACTGACAACGAAGGGTTAAAGACTTTTTTTCTTCTTTTTTACTTATTTACTTTTTCTTCTTATTCTTCGTTGCTTTCGTTGTCAGATAAGGATAAAAGGCTTGGTTGAGCCATTTGTCTGACAACCGGCCCGACAACGAGCCGACAACCGACCTGACAACCTGCGCGTTTTTTCAGAGAAAAATTATAATTTACTGACAACGGTTTATGTTGTCAGGAGCTTTTTTACAGCTCGTTGCCAGATGTACGTTGTCAGAGATTATTATTCGTTTGTTACAAGTTCTGTATACGCTCCGCCGAGTTTCATCAGTTCTTCGTGTGTTCCGCGCTCGACTACCTTGCCGCGTTCGAGGACGATTATCTCGTCGCAGTCGCGGATCGTCGAAAGTCTGTGAGCTATCACTATGCAGGTGATGCCGCGGTCCTTTATCGCCTTTACGACCTCATATTCGGTCTTTGCGTCAAGCGCGGAAGTCGCCTCGTCGAGTATGATTATCGACGGATCCTGCGCAAGCACACGCGCTATTTCGAGTCTCTGACGCTGACCGCCCGAAAGGTCGCGTCCGCCCGATGTCAGCTTGTACTGATAGCCGCCTTCGCGCTGCATGATATCGTCGTGTATCTGCGCATCACGAGCCGCAAGTATCATTTCGTAGTCCTTGATCGACTCGTCCCACATTTTTATATTGTCGGCAATAGTGTCCTCGAAAAGCGTTATTTCCTGATCGACTACCGCCACCGAGCCTGTCATTACAGGACGCGGGTACTGTGAACGCGGTTTTCCGTCGAACAGTATCTCGCCGTCCCACGGGTCATACAGTCCCGAGATCAGCTTTGACAGTGTTGATTTTCCGCAGCCCGATGTGCCGACGAAAGCGACTCGGCTGCCCGGCTTCATCGTCATCGAGAAATTTTTGATAAGCGGGTCTGCGAGCTTTGAATAGCCGAATGTGACGTTTTTAAGCTCCACGTTTCCGCGAAGCTTCTTTCTTTGCTGATCTTCTGTGGCTTCGTTTCCGACAAC
>JAFZOA010000222.1 GCA_017550775.1 Ruminiclostridium sp.
GCGGAACTGGCTCTCGGCTATCAGGGCGGGAGCGGTGCTCTTATCCAGATGGGTGCGCTCGCTATGGGACTTTCGGAAGATGAGCTTCCGGAGATCGTTCAGAGGTGGCGTAATTCCAATAAGCGCATCGTCGATCTCTGGTACTCGGTCGAGAACGCGGCTATCGAGTGCATAAGAACAGGTAAGCCGCAGCACGTTCGGAACATGATCACTTTCCGGCGGGAGTATGACTGCGGTACCGATCAGGATTTTCTTACCGTTCAGCTCCCCTCGCAGCGCAAGCTGTTTTACACCCGCCCTACGCTCACTACCAACAAATGGGGCAATGACAGCATTGCGTATCAGGGCATGAACCAGAAGACAAAGAAGTTCACCACGCTCGAAACCTACGGCGGAAAGCTCACCGAGAATATCATACAGGCTATCGCCCGCGACTGTCTCGCGGTCACGATGACAAGGCTCGAAAGCTCCGGGTACAAGATCGTATTCCATGTACACGATGAATGTATCATAGACGCTCCGAAGGGCGCGGCGCTCGAAGATGCCTGCGCGATTATGGGACAGCCGATCTCGTGGGCTCCCGGGCTTCTGCTCAGAGCCGACGGTTTCAGATCCGATTTTTACAAGAAAGATTAAGGTACAAAAAGATGCTTATCAATGATCGCTTGATTACTATATCTACTGCGGGCTCACGCAAATCGCAGAACTGGCCGGCATCGACGCTTATGTGGTCGGAACTGGTTGAAAAGCTCCGTACCCCGGTGAGAAGTCCGGAAACGCTTGCTGAATTCCTGAACATGAAGAAGATGCAGCAGGATGAGCTGAAGGATGTCGGCGGATTTGTCGCGGGTACATTTATCGGCTCCAGAAGAAAAGCCGACAGCGTAGCCGGCAGAGATGTCGTTACTCTCGACCTCGACAATATCCCGATAGGCGGTACTCAGGAAGTGCTCAGGCGCATTGAGGGACTCGGCTGCGGATACGCGGTATATTCCACAAGAAAACACCGTGAGGAAGCACCGAGACTTCGCATCCTGCTCCCGCTCGACAGAACGGTCACGGCGGACGAATACGCACCGATTGCGCGGAAAATGGCGGAGTACATCGGTATCGAGATGTGCGACAAAACGACTTTCGAGGCATCCCGCCTGATGTACTGGCCGTCTGTGTGCTCCGACTGCATTTATGTTTATACTTTCGGTGATAAACCGTTTCTTTCGGCTGACGGCGTGCTCGCTCTTTATGCGGACTGGCGGGATATGACATCCTGGCCGCAGGTACCGGGAGTACAGGAAGACTTCCGGAGAATGCTCAAAAAGCAGGAAGACCCGACGACAAAAACAGGCGTGATCGGAGCTTTCTGCCGTACATACAATATTTACCGCGCTATGGACGAATTCATTTCCGGCGAGTATCTCCCCACAGAGAGCCCGGACAGGTTCACTTATGCGGGCGGCTCGACTACGGGCGGCGCGGTCATCTACGACAACGGAAATTTCCTGTACTCTCACCATGCGACAGACCCCTGTTCGGGAAAGCTGGTGAACTCATTCGATCTTGTGCGTCTGCACAAGTACGGTATGCTTGACGAAGAAGCAAAGCCCGACACGCCTTTGACAAAATTACCGTCATATAAGGCTATGTGCGAATTTGCGGTCAAGGATACTTACGTCGCAGCGCTCGCGAATAAAGAGAGACATGACAGGGCAGTCGAAGCCTTTCAAGGTGCATCGGGCACCGACGAGGATACCCTGAATTGGATCTCGCAGCTCTCCGTTTCCCCGACGACGGGACAGATACAGAAGACTACCGATAACGTTCTCATTATTCTCGAAAACGATCCGCTTCTCAAGGACAGAATTTTGTATGATGAATTTGCGAAGCGCGGAGCCGTAGGCGATACGCTCCCGTGGGATCAGCAGCACCCCGGCGCGAGACCGTGGACGGATAACGACGACAGCGGAGCCCGCTGGTATCTCGAAAAGATCTATAACATCACGGGCAAGGAGAAGATAAACGACGCTCTCGGTATATGTGCAAACTCACACGCCTTCAATGAGGTCAAGGATTATCTGAACGGGCTCGAATGGGACGGGACAGCGAGGCTTGAACGCCTGTTCATCGACTATCTCGGAGCCGAGGATAATGCTTATGTAAGAGCCGTAACGAAAAAGTCCTTTGTGGCCGCAGTCGCCAGGGCGCTGAATCCGGGCTGTAAATATGACACGATGCCGATACTTACGGGAGCGCAGGGAATAGGAAAGTCCACGCTGCTCGGTAAAATGGGTAAGAAGTGGTTCACGGACGGTATAAAGACCTTCGAGGGCAAAGAAGCCGCAGAGATCATACAGGGTATCTGGATAGCCGAGATCGGCGAGCTTTCGGCGATGAATAAGTCCGAGGAGAACCAGGTAAAGCAGTTTCTCAGCCAGAGAATAGACCGTTTCAGAGCCGCTTACGGAAGGCACGTGCAGGATTGTCCGAGATGCTGTGTGTTCTTCGGAACAAGCAACGGCAGCGACTACCTCCGGGATCCGACAGGCGGACGCCGCTTCTGGCCGATAGATGTAGGAGTACAAAAACCTACAAAGAGCGTATTCAAAGACCTTGACGACGATATAGATCAGCTGTGGGCGGAGGCTGTATGCCTGTGGAAGCTCGGCGAGCCCTTAAAGCTCGATGTGCAGCTTGAAGCGCAGGCAAAGGAGATCCAGGAGTTACACCACGAGCATAATCCGAAAGAGGGCATGATCCTTGAATTCATTGAGAGGGAAGTCCCCAAGGATTGGCTGAAATGGAGCCTTGATAAACGTCGTATGTTCTGGAACGGAATGTGCAAGGACGTTGAAACTATTCCGAGAGACCGAATTTGCGCGGCCGAAATATGGTGTGAATTGTTCGGCTTTGCTCCCGGGAACATGAAACGTCAGGACGCGAGGGAGATAAACGACGTGTTGAGGGCGGCTAAGGACTGGAAAGAGTTTAAATCGACAGGCTCTTTCGGATATTGCGGAGTTCAAAAAGGTTATTGCAAAATACATTAAACTTTTAAACCTTAAAATAATGAGTTTTCGATAATTAAAGGTTTTAAAGGCGCGTTTAGAATTAAACTTTTAAACTTTATGTGAAGTTTATCAAAAAATAGGTTTAAAGAAATTAAACTTCTAAACTTTGAAAGTTTAAGACAAAGTTTAAAGGAAAACCGCAATATAAACCGCTTACAAGCATTTTAAACCTTTAAACTTTCTCTCTAATAGAGATATTTTAAATTATGATTGCTATGATGTAAATACTACCATAGCGCCCATAAACGCGTAAATGTTACGCGCGTACACGCGTACGTCCTTATTATAATATATTTTTCGGAGGCAGGTATGCTTGAAAAGACAATTGAGGAAAAAATCGGCAAGGCTGTCAAGGCGGGCGGAGGTCTGTACTACAAATTCGTAAGCCCGGGAAATGATGGTGTGCCGGACAGGATAGCAGTTCTTCCCGGCGGCAGGGTGGTATTCATAGAACTGAAATCAGAGACCGGGAGGCTCAGAATGACACAGCACGTTCAAATACAAAGGCTTGCGTCCCGGGGCTGTGAGGTGCACGTGATACAGGGTATGGAAGAGGCAGAGAAGTTTATAGCGGAGGTGATCCCGGCATGATATTCAAACCGCATCCGTATCAGGCGTACTGCATTAACAGGGTAATATCCGACAGCGCCTTGATGCTGATGCTTGATATGGGTCTCGGAAAGACAGTGATATGTCTGTCGGCGGTACGTGACCTGATGTATAACAGGTTTTGTGTCGGAAAGGTCCTTGTGATCGCGCCGAAGAAGGTCGCGGAATCGACGTGGTGCACAGAGGCGCGAAAGTGGGAGCACCTGAAAGACCTGCGGTTCTCCCTCGTTCTGGGAAGTACGCAGAAGAGGATCCGGGCGCTGAATACTCCTGCGGATATATGGGTGATAAACCGCGATAACGTGCAGTGGCTTTGTGATTACTACGCGAACGAGTGGCCGTTCGATATGGTCATCGTTGATGAGTCCACGAGCTTCAAGAACCATAACGCCAAGCGCTGGAAGTCACTGAAACGGGTAATGCCGAGAGTCCGGAGAGTTGTCGAGCTTACAGGTACTCCCGCGCCTAACGGCCTGATTGATCTGTGGGCGCAGATATACCTGCTGGACGGCGGCGCGCGTCTCGGAAAAACGATAGGCGGTTTCCGGGAGCGTTACTTCGACCCCGACAAGAGGAACGCGCAGCAGATCTTCAGCTACAAGCCGAAGCCCGAGGCCGATAATGCTATCCGTACCCTGATAGGGGATATATGCGTGAGCATGAAAGCAGAAGACTATTTGCAGCTTCCCGATGTGGTGTATGATAACATCCCCGTCGAGCTTGACAGCAAGGCAAAGAGGCAGTATGACCAGCTTGAACGCGAAATGCTGCTGCAGGTCGATGAGGAAACCATAGACGCGGGATCCGCGGCCACGCTTTCAAATAAGCTGTTACAGCTTTGTAACGGAGCTGTTTATGATTCCGATCAGAACGTCGTCGAGATACATTCCTGCAAGATCGAAGCATTCCTGGAGCTTATCGAGCAGCTGAACGGACAGCCGGCGCTTGTTTTCTACAACTTCAAGCACGATCTGACACGCATTGAGGCGGCACTTGCAAAGAGCGGACTTCGCGTTCGGCGGCTGAACGGGCCGCAGGATGAAACGGACTGGAATAATCGGCAGATTGATA
>JAFZOA010000223.1 GCA_017550775.1 Ruminiclostridium sp.
CCGGCGTAATAGACGGCATTATCATAACCACGGACGGCTTCGGTATCTACCGCAACAAAAAGAAGCGGGAGCTGATACGAAGATACGCGGAGACCACCGGCATAATAATACTCACCGACAGCGACGGCGCGGGCTTCCAGATACGCAACAGCCTTAAAAGCTGTATCGGAAAGGGCCGCGCGGTCAACATATACATACCTGACGTGTTCGGCAAGGAGCGCCGCAAGGCTCACCCCTCAAAGGAGGGCAAGCTCGGCGTTGAGGGCATAGACACCGCGACCCTGCGCAAGGCGTTCGAGGATGCGGGAGTTATCGGCGGGAGCGAGCGCAGACCGGTCTGGATTGACAGGGTTCGGCTGTTTGACGACGGGCTTTCCGGCGGTGACGGGAGCTCGGAGCTACGCAGAGAGCTATGCCGGAGGCTCGGACTTCCGGAGCGCATGACGGCGAAGTCGCTTCTCGAAGCGCTCAACACACTATATACGGAAAATGAATACACGGCGGCTCTCGATGCCGCGAAAAGAGGCGAATAACATGGTAAGCTCGAAGGAATGGGACTGGAAGAACATTCAGTCCGAAACATGGCTGAAGCCCTCGGAGGACAGCTTTTACTACGCGGAGAAGTGGCGCGCCGAGGGAAGAACGCGCCTGCTCGACCTGGGCTGCGGGCTCGGGAGACATTCCGTGTTCTTTGACGCGCACGGGTTCAGGGTGACGGCGATAGACCTCTCGGAGTACGGCGTGGATCACCTCCGCGAATGGCAGAAGAAGAACGGTACGGACTTCCGCGCTGTCGTCGGGGACATGACCTCCCTCCCGTTCGCGGACAACGCTTTCGATTGTATCTATTCTTACCATGTGCTCTCGCACACCGACAGTGAGGGTATAAAAAAGGTGTTCTCAGAGATACACAGAGTGCTTAAACCCGGCGGCGAGATATACTTCGACCTGTGCTCAAAGCAGGCGTGGCATTTCAGAGAATGCTTCGGAGAGCGGCTTGACGGAAATACCATACGGTTTACAAGCGGCCCCGAGGAAGGCATACCGCACTACTTCGCGGACGAGGAGGATGTGCGCAGACTGCTCGGCGGGTTCAACATAAATGTGCTCCGGCACATCGACACGCTGAAAACGCCGCTCTACAACGCGACCGGCTCCCACTGGTTCGCGGAGGCGGACGCGGTGAAGGAGGAAGTGAAGCCGGATTACTCCGGCATCATCGGGCAGACCGTGAGCGGTAAGATAGACCGTCCGAAGGGCTCCGCTCACCCGCGGATACCGGAGCTCATATACCCGGTGAACTACGGGTACGTTGACGGAGTGTTCGCGGCGGACGGCTCTGAGCAGGACATATACCTGCTCGGTGAGGACAGTCCTGTCGGTTCGTTCACCGGTAAGGTCATCGCTGTATGGCACCGGTACAACGACGTTGAGGACAAGTGGATAGTGTCGGCGGACGGGAGAGACTACACCGATGACGAGATCGCGGCAGCGATAGATTTTCAGGAAAAATATTTTGAAGGAGAGGTGTTCAGATGAAAAAGGTATTGATGATAACCACAGGCGGTACTATTGCCGGAATGAATTCCCGGTTCGGCATAGCCCCGGTTCATGTCGGCGAAAAGCTTAAGCCGGTCATCGAGGGCATAGATATAACGGTGCTCGACCTTTATTCGATAGACAGCACCGACGTAATGCCGATACACTGGCGCAAACTGTACAATGCGATAAATGAGAACCTTCCCGATTACGACGGGATACTGATACTCCACGGCTCGGACACTATGGCATATACCGGCGCGGCTCTCGCATTCACTGTCGAGACGGACAAGCCGGTCATACTTACCGGGTCGATGCTCCCCCCCGACGCACCGGACAGCGATGTAAAGACGAACATAGAGCAGGCGGCGCGGTTGGCGGCAGGCGGCGAATACAAGGGAGTTTACCTCTCATTCGCGGGACGTATCATAGGCGGCGGCGATATCGTCAAGGTGAGCAGCTGTGAC
>JAFZOA010000224.1 GCA_017550775.1 Ruminiclostridium sp.
CAGAACGAGCAGCATGATCTTCTCGCTGTCGGAGCGCCAGTCGTGCTTGTTGATGCCGTTGTCGAGCGCCGTGGTAACCGCTTCGGGGTAGTCCCCGCCGCCGCCGGAGCGCTGGTCTTCGAGGTGGTCGAGAGCAATACTTATCCTGTCGGTGAAGCCGAAGTCGCGCACAACGTAATCGTCGGAAACATCGCGGTAGAAGTTCACGCTCAGCATGACGTTAGCCTGAGTGTTGTCAACCACGCGGTTTATGACGTTTTCGAGCTCGGTCTGGAGGTATTTGAGCTCATCGCCCATTGATCCGGTGGTGTCCACCATGAGCATGAGATCAAGCTTATCACGCATCGGGAAGCTGTTCGGAACGGTCATCTCCACCGCAACGTCGGTGTCGCGGTAGTTCGCGGGGACTTCCTCTATGACAGCCCGCCCGTCGGGTGTCTCGGCGATGATCTCGGTCGGAACCGTCTTGTCATCGTCGGGAAGGAGGGTAGGGAAGAGGAAGGCTTCACCGCGGCTGTCGGTGACGGTCTCCCAGAGGATGGTCTTGCTCCCGTCGGCGAGCTTGACTGTGAGTCCGGCTGCGGGGTTGCCGTTGGAGTCTTTCACTCGCACCGCGATACGGCTTCTGGTATCGAGGTCATATTCTTCGGTCACGTCGGCCCAGTCCGAGCGGTGCTCGAAAAGCTTCTTCCAGAACGTGAAGTTGCTGTTATCGCGCCACTCTCCGCCGGTGAGCAGACCTGCGCGCGCCTGACTTGTGATCGCAGATTTCTCGCTTTCGGGCTCCCGGAAGTCTGCGGCAGAGTCGAAGCTGTCGGCGTAGCTGTAATCGCTCGCGTCGTAGTCTGCGGCAAAGGCTTCCTCTTTGGCGAACGACGGAGCGACTGTGGTAACGGGGGCGGTCTCATAGGCTGCGGAGTCTGCGCCGCCGTCGGCACGCTCGCCCGAGACAGAGTCCCCGACTAAAGCGCCGCCGTTGGTAGCACCGTCCTCCTTACCTCTGACAGTGCTGTCGCCGGATTTGGTCGCGGCCTCGGTGGTGGGAGCGGAATGTGAGCTTGCTCCGCAGGCGGAGAAGCTTGTGATAAGGGCGGCGATAAGAGCCGCGGATAGAAGTCTCTTTTTCATAGTCTGTTCTCCTTTCGGATCATTTTGCAGACACTGTGGTCTGAACGTGCTTATTAATCATCATAAGTTATGTACGACACCGTATTGAACCACGCTGAATACACGAACGGGTAAGCTTCGAGCATATTGATGACGTCCATGAGCTCGTCGCAGGTCATATCGCGGTCGAACTCTATCTGATAGTCATTGGTGATCTCGATATAGCCGACGACCTTTACTCCGAGCCTGTCGAAGATCTCCTGTATTTCAGCCTTATCCGCGTCGTCATTGAAGCTGACGAGGAGCTGATTCTTAACGTAATCAAAGCCGAGCTCGCTGTCCCTGACGATATCTTCTTCCTCTGCGGGCTTGGCATAGGAAACGCCTATATCACTGACTGTCTCTGCGGGGGTCTGTGCGTACTCCGTATTCTTGTTGATACGCATTACCGCGTCTTCAAGGCTGTTGTATGAGGACACGAAATACCTGTCTGTGCGGTCGTCGAGATAAACATAGAACATCCCGTCGAGCTCGAACACGAGCCATGTTCCTTCCGTGTTGCGGTCGAACACGACATTCCCGTCACGCATACCCTCGCCGACGGTGGGGATACCGTTCTTCATGACAAGAACATCGTAATCCACGATCTCCATGACGTGTGCGCCGGTGATGAGCGGTGAGTTCTCATACCCGGAGCCGTTCACCCGTGTGATATCCGCGTTGAGCATATATCCTGCCTGTCCGTCGGAGAGCTCATAGCCGGGGACGGAGTTGGTAAATTCGCTGTTGAGTATCGGCTGCCAGCGGCGGCTCATACTTATATTGCTGCAATGCCCGAGAACGACATCTCCCACGTAGAACACGCTAAGGTACATATTCCCCATGTCTCTGAGCTCGTAAGCACCGTCTTCCACAGCGACTAATCCGAGCGCCATGTTTACTTCGAGCTGCGTTCCGCAGGATTTGATAAACTCACTGCCGCGGTAGATGTAGTAGAACTCTCCGGGCTGGACTATGAGGTAGTCCCCATACGTTCTCGGTCCGTTGAAATACCGTTCCTCCGGGTCGTACTGTTCAATACCCGCGTACTCTGTCATCTGCTCCAGCGTAGCACTCTGTACGCTGATAAGCTTGTCTATTCGCGGGTTGCCCATGAACCCCGCGACTCCCCCCGAAACACGGGTGATATCTGCTGTGACGAATGCAAATTCACCGTCTGAGAGATCAACTTCACCGGGCATTTCACCGTATAGCTCGCACCAGCCGGCGTAATCGCGGTCGCTGCTGAAAGTAAGGTATGTATTCTCGCAGCGCATTACCCCGAACGTTACGTTCTGCTCTGAGTTGTAGTAAATCTTGTCGGGATAGTCATCCTCGAACACGCGGGGCGGTGTCATTTTTAAGCCGCTTGACCCGGTGGTAGTCTCCGGGACTGTACCGTCCGGTACGTCGGTGACAACGGGAGCGGGTTCAGTGGTAGTAGTAGTCTCCGCAGGAGCGGTGGTCGTGTCAATCTCCGCAGACGTTACCGACGTTATCGTAGTTGTTGTAGTTGCCGCAGCTCCGGCATTGGAAGATGAGCTATTCTCGCTGCACGACGAGAGGGTTGCCGCCGCGAGCAGAAGTGCGATTATCGGAAGTGTTCTTTTCATAATGCAATTTCCTTTCGGTCATTCCATGTTTTCGGGTCGTCTGTATATAACACCGCGCAGAGTGACATGAAGTTACATTTTTTTCCGTATTTTTATTATAGCACACAAAAAAAGTCAGTTCAACCCGGATTTGGTTACAAATGTTTACAATCCGGTTACAGATCGACCGGTGTAACGGATCTCCGGAGAATGAATTATCCCCCTGAGCGGACACATTGTAATAGTGTGCCGGCTTCGGGGGAACAAGATGTATGAAATTATCGGTCGCTGCTAACAAGAAGCACCACGCACTCAACGTGTATCGTCCTGCTGAAACCGAAATTGCGCGGTATTTTAATAGTCAGTTTCACTCACACTTTAGTCTCAACGACGGGGTAATGTTATTCTTTGTCGCTCATCTTTGACAGAGAGCATATTGTAATGTTTTATTATTAACACAAGCCAATGGAAGCTTAAATTCCGCATATCAACATGGGAATGCCATAATAACAATCAGCAATTCTTTTTCCACTGTGAGAAACAATATCAAAAAATGGATTCATCACATAGGAAACTCGGAAATGTACAGTGTTTATCAAGTACCTGAACGATTTGTGTAAATTCCGGGGCAATTTTCTCCTGTTCAATAATAGAACTGTTTTCAATATAGTGAGTGTTGGAATAATACACTACCTTATTTCCCTTAAGAGTTATCCTCATATATGCATCATATGTATCTCCAGGAAGGAGATGCGAAAGTTTGTTTTCCGGACTTCGGTTTTGAAACATTTGTTCAAAAGCAGTTGCGATCTTCTCAATTTCATTTTCAGAGACCTTAGCTGTTTTTTCTTCAAAATACCCGTTTGGAAAATGCATTCCGCCGTCTTTGGGATCAATCACATTCCGATATTTTAATATCTGACATTCAGGGAGCAATTCAAAGTGTGAACTATCTTTTTCTATCACTAAGCTTTCAACGTCTGAAAAGCTTAATGTACTTGTCTGATGATCATTCTTGCTGCAAAACATTACATTAACCTGCCCTCTTATTAATAAATTCATCTTTATTTAATAGTTATTCTATTGACCAGTCCCGGCTCGAACCAACAAAACAACAGTTTCTACATGAATGGTCCTGCTGAAAAGATCTGCTCCGCGAACGTTTACGACCCGATATCCGTGCTCCGACAGATACCTGCAATCCCTCGCGGCGGTCGCCGGGTTACAGGATATCATCACTATCCGCTCGGGAGAGAACGCAGCTATGTTGTCAAGCGTGTCGGCGGTACAGCCCTTTCTCGCCGGGTCAACGAACACCACGTCCGCCTTTATCCCACGCTCACGGAGCATAGTCGTCACCTTACCCGCGTCACCGCAGAAAAACTCGGCATTTGCACAGCCGTTGAGCTCCGCATTCCTGCGCGCGTTCTCCACCGCCTCGGGTACTATCTCAACGCCGATGAGCCTTAGAGCGCGGTGAGCCACCGAAAGCCCTATCGTGCCTATGCCGCAGTACAGGTCGATGATCGTCTTGCCGTCCGGCTCCGCCAGCTTTGCAGCCTCACGGTACAGCCGTTCCGCCATGGGTGTGTTGACCTGATAGAACGAGCGCGGGGAGATGACAAAGCGCCGTCCGCACATGGTATCGGTGATGTCGGGGCTTCCGGCAAGGGGAATGTCCTCACGCCCGAAAATGACGTTGGTAACGTCGCGGTTTATGCTCGCGGTGACTCCGCGGATATCGGGAAAGCGCTGCATAAGCATTGCGGCAAGTTTTTTAAGCTCCGGGACGTTTCTGCGCACCACCAGCACCACACCTATCTCCGCGCTGCTCTGACCGCGGCGAATGCAGATGTGGCGGAGAACTCCGTTGTGAAGCTCCTCGTTGTACGGCGAGATCTTAAGCTCACGGCAATACTGCGTGACCACGTTTCGTATGTCCGAGAACACGGAGCGTTCGAGCTTGCAGCTCCCGCAGGGGATCATCCTGTGCGAGCGGGCGGCGTAGAAGCCGGAGATAACGCTCCCGTCGGCGGCGCGCCCCACCGGGTACTGCGCTTTGTTGCGGTAACCGTCGGGAGTATCGTTGGGTATGATCGGAAAGAACTCCGGGTCGAGCCCGCCTATCCGAATGAACGCCGAACGGATGATCTCTTCCTTAGCGGAGAGCTCCGCTTCGTAGGAAATGTGCCGGAACGCACAGCCCCCGCACTTCCCGAAAACGGGACAGTCCGGTGTGACGCGGTCGGGCGAGGGAGCGACGATGCTCTCGATTATCCCGTAGCAGAAGCTCTTTCCGACCTTCACGATCTTCACGTCGAGCAGGTCTCCGACCGCAGAGAACGGCACGAACACCACAACTCCGTCATACCGCCCGACGCCCGCTCCCTCATTGGTGAGCGAGTCTATCCGGAGGCGGACGATCTCGTTCTTAGTCATTGTTTTCGAGCGCCTTGCTCTTAAGGTACGCGTTTATGAAGCCGTCGATATCGCCGTCCATGAC
>JAFZOA010000225.1 GCA_017550775.1 Ruminiclostridium sp.
CAACTCAACGATTTTTGCACTTGATATACTCAGAATACTTGATCTTATCTACTATCGTATATCGGGAGGTCTCGATCCTAAGATCTCTTTAACCGTTTACGGACGGTTTTCAACATTTAAAACGGCGAGAGTATGCGAACAACTGATAAGACAGGAAAATCGCAGATTCCGAGCATCAATTGATTTCCTTGACCGTTTCCTTAAAGCAGACCTAACATCGGACCAGCGCTGGGATGTAATCGAAAATTACTTTCTGGGTCGAATTGACGCTGCTGAGAAAATACTTGAAAGCAATGCAACCCCACAGTTAGAGGCATCTGGTAATGATACTTAACGAATGAATCAACGCTCTGTATATTGCGATATACAGAGCGTTAAACATTCTGACGACATTGACTGCATCTTGTCGGAGTACTTCTGACACTTGAATACAAAACATAGAGATTCTGTTACAACACTCGACATAGTGGGCCGTTAATAACACTCATCAGAGGGATATTTATATCATTAATAGCATAACATCCGTACAAAATCTTTTTAAAACAGTTTTATAGCATTGTGGCGATAAACAGCTAAATATTAAGGTTTCTGCCGATTTGATTTGTTTATTTAACATATACAAAGTGCAAAAATAACTGATTTGGAGAAAAAATAGCGAACGTGAGAAAGCATATCTACTACCGTAGCAAGCCCGAATGTGATAGTATATATACAGGGATTACATCCCGAAATAAATCAAAAGAAATGAGGAAAAAAACAATGAGAGCAGTATTAATATCGTATAACAACGGCATCGTTGTTGCCAAAATCGAGCAGTACAAAAAAGTATGGTATGGCATGTATGATGATATGGCAGCTAAGCTTGCACAAGATCTTTATGATGCCTATAACGGTGCCGATATAAGCACCTGGGATTCAGATATCGATTACGATGGAAAACCCGAGTCAGAATATTGGCACGATGATGATAAATATAGTCCCGGTTGTGGCTATATTATATATGACAAGGGATCGTTAACTGTTGAGAACGCCGATAGTCAGCTTACTGATATGATGATCGAGCTTGCAAGATTAATGGGTGAGGATCGCGCTAAATGATGATTTTGTCAGATAATAACTCAACAATTCAGACTAACCCCACATCGGTAGAGCCGGTGGGGTTATAACGTCTTTGTAATTCACAGCCGTTTAGAATGTACTATTATAGTACTGCTTGCTCTTTGACATCACTTAACTGCTTAAAAGCATAACCCTAAAAATTATATCATTATAAACCCTTCTTATCACTAAAAAACCGTGAGAAAAGCAGCGGTTTTCTCGCGGTAAAGTACCAAAGTGTGCGAACTTTGTGCGAACTGGGGTAAAATCACAGTTAGATAATATAACAAAGCCGTCTGTGGCACTGCCCACAAACGGCTCTGTTATCAGCTTTTCACTGGTGCGGAGAATGAGACTTGAACTCACACGAGCTAACGCCCACTACCCCCTCAAAGTAGCGTGTCTGCCATTCCACCACCTCCGCAGGTGGTCATCTCGTTGATGACTATGTTAGTATATCACAATCTGATCGATTTGTCAATACTTTTTTCGAAAAAATTTTACTTTTTTTTGTGCCGTCTACAGATTTGCCCCAAAAAGCCTGATAAACCAACTGAAATATCACATTGGAAGGAAAAGAAGCTCAGGCGTAAATCGTAGTTTCACCAGACTCCGGACTGTAACTATTCATGTATCTTCCCCGGTATCGGCAGGGAAGATACATATCCATTCAGTAGCATGAGCCGTGTAGGATCATTATTTTTCGTCCGACATAAACCTGATCTTTTCTTCAGGCAGATACTTTATCAGCAGCTCTTCAAGCTTTCCGGGATCCAGCGGCTTTGTAAGATAATCGTCAAAGCCTTCATTAATGTACTGCTCCCGTGCTCCGAATCCTGCATTCGCTGTAAGACAGATCGCGGGGGTGGACGCATTGAGCGATGTCTCGCCGCTGCGTATCTCGCGAAGAGTTTCGACTCCGCTTTTTTCGGGCATTGACTGGTCAAGTATGATCACGTCATATTTCTTTCTCTGGCAGAGCTTTATTGCCTGTTTTCCGTTGAGTGCAGTCTCGGTATGGATCTCCGTACTGCCGAGAAGCTTTTCCATAAGCACGAGATTCATCGGTACATCATCGACTATCAGTGCGCGGGCATCGGGAGCGCGGAATTTCTCACGGTATTTGCTGCGCTTTTCGACAGTTTTTCTGTATGCTTCCTTGTAGTTGCCAAGAGGCTCCCGGTTCGCTACTATCTGCTTGATGCGGAAGAACATTACCGTACCCTGACCATACATACTTTCGAGGTTGAGTGAACTTCCCATAACCCTGAGAAGCTCATCTGCGATGTTGATAACGAGGCTCTCCATGTTTTCATCGTTTTCGTCTCCCGAAAGAAGCTCGCTGAGCTTTACCGGTTTCATTCCGGTATTCTTTACAGCGATGTCGAGCATTATATAATCGGTACCCACTTCGTCGGGAATGTCATCGTAGGTGATACAGAATGTGATATTCCCCTGATTTGCGGTATGTACGGCGTAGTTGAGCAGATTTATGATGATCTGCTTCAAATGCACCTCGTCGCCCCGCAGCCTTCTCGGTATGCTGTTGTCGATATCGAGCGAGAACCTGATACCTCTGCTGTCCGCATCGGGCTGTACCATATTGACAAGGTCGCTTATCATACAGGAAACGTCGTATTCAGCGGTTTTGATCTTGGTCTTTCCCGCCTCTATGCTCGAAATGTCGAGTATGTCGTTCAGAAGACCGAGCAGGGTAGAGCCCGATGTGCGGATATTCTCGGCATAATCGTGTATTGCCTTGTCCTTGCTGTCTCGCAGTATGAGCTCATTCATTCCGAGAATGGTGTGTACCGGTATTCGTATGTTATGCGACATCTTTGACAGGAACGACGATTTCGCTTCGCTTGCCGCTATAGCGCGTTCCGATACATTGATAAGCCTGTCTCTTTTACGCTTATCTGTGTCTATGCCCTCCACAAGCCACAGAACGTGTTCTATTTCACCGTTCTTCGCCCGTTCGGACACGATAAACCTTCCGCGGCACCATACCTCTCTTGCGCTTAAGAACTCCTCGGTGATCGTATTTGTATTCTTAAGACGCTCGTTAAGCGTAGAGAAGTTGACAAACGCATGGATGATCTCCCGTGAGCTTTCGTGCGTCATCTGATCCATTACATGGTACAGGGTCGCCTGTGCGTGCTCGCGCTGTCCGCCGATGAGGTCGGACACTCTCTGAACCTTGGTCTTTATCACAGTGATGATATCGCCGCGAAGGTCGATGTCGATCATAGAAAAGTAGATGTTAGCCACGGAGGATATCTGCTCATTCATAAGTTTTACGGCTTCAAGCGTCTGATCGCGCTCGCGCTTCTCTCTGTCTATATCCTCCACAAGGAACATGGTTCGTGCGACCTTTCCGCTCGGAAGCCTTTCCGAGACTATAAAACGTGCTCTGCGCCACTTCTTGTCTGCGCTCATGAACTCAGCGGTGATAGTGTTCTGTTCCTTGAGACGGTGGTTGAGCTTTGTAAAATCAACGAAGTCAAGAATGTATGTTCTTGTTGACGGGTCGGAGCATGCCTCCATTATCTTCCGTATAAGATCCTGACAGTTATGCCGCGCCTTTCCGACTATTTCATCGACCTCGCTTCTGGTGCTGCGTATGACACTGAATGTATCGTTTATGAAATTGATCTCATGAAGAGATATGTAGATATCCGCGGTTGAGGAAAGCTGACCGTTGAGCTGTTCGGCGGTTATCTGGCGTTTTCCGGAGTTTATCATGATGATCGCAATGACAAGTATGATAAAGACCGAAGCGCCGACAGTTGTAATGAACAGGGCGTTGAGCTTTCTGAACACCGCCGTCGCGTCCATAACGGATATACAGTTCCAGTCGTTCTGTATCTCGGCGGCATATATTATATAGTATCTGTCCCCGAAAGGTATCTCAAAACAATCCTCGTCGTAAAGACAAAGCTTTTCATAAACGGCGGCACCGAATGTCCCGAGCTCCGTGCTGTAATCCTTTCCTACTTCACCCGTGTCGGAATGTGCGATGACGACGCCGTTTCTGTTGAGTATCATCTCCTGGTCCGCGTTTTCAAACCGTGTCGCCTTCTCGGTTATAGCCTGCACTCTGTCGAGCGACAAATCGACGGAAATAACACTTGCTCCGTCACTCAGCGTCTTGCCGAGCGCAAGCATCATGTTGCCGGTCTGAAGATCGCGGTAAGGGTCAAGGACAGTTATCTTTCCGGGTGATTCCATGGGTTTTGTGTACCACGGGCGGGAGGTCACGTCATAGTCTTCCGGCGGCTCCCAGTTGGTGCCGCTGTAAAATTTGCCGTTGATACAGCCATATAACCCCGATTGATTTTCATGCAGAGCGTTTGTAACGGCAGTTGACTGTGCCACAAGATAATCCTGTATGTCTTTTTCGGGCCTGTGGTCCGCGATCATCTGGTCGAGGGTGTATGCGGTGAGGTTTATCGGGTCTATGTTCTCATACAGATAGTCCTCAAGAAGATCGGCGGCCTGTAAAGCGGAAAGCTGGCCGTCCTTTGTGATACCGGCGCGCTGTTCATCGTAAAGCCTCGTGTAGAAAGCAAATATCATGCCAACGAAGAACGCCGCCACAAGGATCGACACGATTATGTATTTTATAATGAGAACCTTTTCCTTTTCTGTTCTGCCGTTCATTCCATTCCCCTCCGAAAGCTTTTCACGCTATATTAAGGAACCGCTGATTTAATCTTGCACAAATTCCCCTTGACTTGCGCCGGCAAACCCGCGGAGAATTTGTACGATCTGCCAACTTGATCTACAACGCAATCAACGCACGATCTTTAATTATCGTTTCCTTAAAAGAACCGGTATTATCTTCTGCGGCGGTCGCCGTGTTTCAGATAGTAAGCAGACTTGTCATCATACATACGCTTGTCCGCGCGGTGGAATACATCCCGGTACGCCTTGTCTGTGTCCGGCTGAAATATGGCATAACCCATGGACATACTCAGCGGCTTCTTGTACGGTCTTTCGTTCGTATTCTCCGCAGCGATACGGTATTCGAGCTGTGAAATGCTGTTCTGTACCTCGGTCTCTGAAACATTATTCAGAATAACGATGAACTCGTCACCGCCGATACGGAAGATCTCTCCCTTGTCATACACATAGGAAAGCACGTTCGTTGCGTCGATTATAGCCATATCGCCGTATTCGTGTCCGAGATTGTCGTTTATGCTTTTGAGACCGTTCATGTCGAACACGATGACCGAGAAAGCCGCGTTCCCGGTCTTTATCATCTCATTGATATGCTTCTCGGTGTTAAGATATGAAGCCTTGTTCCTTACTCCGGTCATGCCGTCGAGATAAGCCTGCTCCTTTACGCTTGCGATCTGGAAATAAAGCTCGTC
>JAFZOA010000226.1 GCA_017550775.1 Ruminiclostridium sp.
AAAGACCTGATTTTTTAACTTTCTCCATCAATGCTTGGGTCTCTTCTTCCGTTAAATACACTTCAACTCTTCGATTCCTTTTTCTCATACTATCATCACTCTTTCTGCGGGGTTTTAGGGGCGGCAGCACCTAACAAGCTGCACATGCACAAGCATGTGCGTTGCTTGTGAAGGTAACTCCGTCCATTCTGCCCATGAATACGCTTATCTCTCGATTCCTTTTGCAGGACGTGCGGCAGCAGGAGGAAGGTCGGCTTCGAGCTTCTCATATTCGTCCTTGAGCATATAGCACTTCTCGATCTTCCACGGATTTTCGCCGCTCATATAACCCTCCAATCTGAGACAACGATCTGTGCCGTCGAGACAGGAGCCGTAGATCGAATAGCCGCCCATTCCCGGCTGATACGCTTTGTTATTGCTTGAGACCGCATACGTCCTTGACTCCTCGTTATACGGCCTTCCGAAGCTGTCCTCCGTGAAAACGATGTAGCCTGTAACGGGAGGGTGGTCGGTATGGTTTACCTTGCTGAAAAGGGAGGACATCTCTCCGTAGCTCATCTCATGCTTCGGTGCCGTATCCTCCGCTTTGAATTCAACTCCCTTGAAGTTCTCGGCGTCGAGAATGTACTCCTCGTTGCGCCATGCATCCGATACCATGCGCTCGGCTTCCGCCATGCTTTCGGCTTCGACCTCGACCTCCATTTCAAGAGTTTCTGTTATCGTGACCTTGTACTCCTTCATCTGGCTTCCGTCCTTTCGGGATCGAACGGTATGGGATAGAGGTTTCCTGTTACGCGGACGAAATACTCCGGGCGCAGAAACTCCTCCTTGTACTTTTCGATCATGTCGTCCGGGAGGCTTGCGAACCTTTCGCCGGAGCAGTCGCATATGAAGAACTTGCCGAAAACAATGTCGACCATATCGCCCTCGTCGTCATATACGGCGCGGTTGGGAGCGGAGCCGTTGAGCTTGCCCTCCTCGTCGCATACGATCACGATCATGTCCGATACGGGGTACAGGGTCTCGAAAATGTCACAGTCAAGAGCGGCATATATGTCCTCAAGGCTTGTGCCGATCTCCGTCACATACGGCTTCTTTCCGGGCTCGACCATGAGCACGCGGATCTTATCATCCGCAAGAGGAGCTGCTTTTTCGGTATCGAACTCTATGGGCTTGAAGCCGAAGTTGTCACAGAAGTAACAGCCCTCCTTAACGATGTCCGACTCGACGACCTCAACGACGTCGGATACCGACATCGAGCGTCCGTCATATCCATCGGGACGGTCGTCGTCATTGAACATACTGAACACCTCCTCAAGACTCTGACAGTCCGCGTCGCCGTAAAACACACAGTCGTAAACAGCGGCGTCGATACCTTTTGAGCCCTGAACACGTTCAGTTTCATCAAGCCCGCAGAAAGCGAGCCTCTTTTTGTCCCTTTCGGGGTTTACATTGTAGATCTTGATTTTCATCGTGAAATCTCCCTTCTTCTTTCTTTTTCAATCAACAGAAAGTCGTTAAAATCCTTGCCGCGCTTGGGCGGTTCGTCTGTCAGTCTGTACTGTCCTTCAAGTGTCCGCATGATCTGCTTTGTTGCTTTCCTTCCGATCTCGTCGTTGTCGAGATGGAAGGATAAAGTCTTAACAAAAGGATGATGCTCAAGATATGCCTGTAACGGAATTGGAAGGTTCGGTCTGTCGCCCTTTATCTCATACACTCCTCCGAGAGAAAGGTAATCTTCCGAAGCCCATTCCTCATGTCGGAGCATCCGCAATGTGATAAAGCTCAATAGGTCGATAGCCGATTCAAAAAGATGTAGCGTGTGTGCTTCCTCTTTCGATTCGATTCGGAACGAGAAGCTTTTGTCGCTTCCTTCGAGTTCTCCCTTGAAATCCGAAAATGTGCTCCGAACCATTCCGTATCGCGGAACACCTTTTGCGTCCCTTCCTATGAACAAGCAGCTGTGATACTTTTCGTCCTCATACAGCAATCCGTTCTCAACGCAGAAGTCGATCAGGCTTTCGTTGATCCCACGACGGAGAAGATACTGCTTTGCCTGCAAAGGATCAGCGCATACACGAGGCATTTCAATTGATTTTACGGGCTTTTTCTCGCTGACGGTCAACTTCTGCACCACTGGTGCAGAAGTTGCCGAGAGCTTCAAAACAGCCTCCGTAAATGAAAAGCCCTTGACCTTTATCAGATAGTCAAGAGCTGTCTTTCCTCCTATGTTTCGGGAGAACCAGTGCCAAAGCCCGTTTGAGATCTTGAGCGAATCATGCTCCTTTGTACAGTAAGTCCCGTTTGAAATATGAATGAGATTGTCGGGTTCGTATTCTTTGAGATATGTTAAGAGATCCATTTCCTTTGCCTGACGTATCTGTTCTTCCGTTACCCACATAAACTGTTCCTGCCGTTTGTTCGTCCTTTAATCACCGTTTTTGTCACGGATAATGTTTTCAAATACCTGCTCGATGGTCGCACCGGATTTAGCTTTTGCATATGCCTTATATCCAAGCTCCAGCAGCAGAGTCATAATGTCAACATCGGAATCACTGTCCCCGATGTATTTCTCTTTGACCGATGCGATCTTTATAAGCACTCCGTCAATCGAATAAAGACCTACGGCACAGCGCATAGGAAGATCCTGATTGGATAAGAGAGACAGTACTCGCCTTGGGAAATACAGCTTCTCAACCTCCTCTGAAAAGTATTCATTGTATGCTTCACAAGCTTTTTTAACGAGCCCGTCGTATTCCTTGCGCATAGCTTCGTAGAGAAGATCGTTGATCTTCATCTGATTTGTTACTGTCTTAATCTTTTGAATATCGTTCCTCAATGGTTTTCACCTCCCTTCATCGAGAATCACGGCTTGCTCGCGTTTTCTCCGCCTCCTCAGAAGTATCCTCCTCGCGATCTTCGTCAACGATCTCGTTGTCCTTCTTGTTGAGGTCGAGCATGGCGTTCAGCTCCGCGAGCCTTGCGGATTTGGTCTTAAGTTCCTCCTCGTGAGCGAAAGGCACGTTGAGCTCTTCCTTCGCGCTCTCAAGCTGCCTCTTTTCATCGGCAAGACGGACTTCGAGAAGCTCCTGCTTTTCGGGAAAATCAGCTATCGCGTTGTCAAGACGCTGGATGTTTCCGTAGACGTCCGTACCGAGCGAAACGGTATGCCGAAGCCTGTTGATAAGAGTGAGCTTGTAGTCGTGGTTTATGACGTCATAGCTGAGCTCCAACTGAAAACCGCGATATCTTCCGACTATGAATGGCCTCGGATTCTTCATGGCTTTGCAGATGGCAATGAGCTCCGCGCCGGCTTCCTTTTTAACGTCATAGGTCACGCCTTGGAGTACCATTGGCGAGAACCCGTCCTTATTGGGATGCGTGTTCTCCGCTGCGTGAGCTATATCCGCCTTATACACCTCGATCCTTTCCGTGAAGGACGCTATTGCCCTCGGGATCTCCTTGAGTATCTTGTCCTCCAAGGCATAGTGCTGTGACAGGTGGCTCGCCTTTAAGAGCTTGAGCCTCGATACGTCTATATCGAGATCCATCTTTTCCTTTATGTACGGGTTGCCGGTACAGAGTGCCTTTATCTCTGCATATGAAAGCGCCTGCTCGTCAACATCCTCGGCTGAGCGAACAGGCGACTTTGAAGTCATTATCTGTCCTATGAACTTTTGCTTTGATTCGACCAGCTGATAAAGGTAGCTGTCAAAGGTGTTCTCTGTAACGTAGGTGTAGATCTCGACCTCCGGGTTTTCGTTGCCCTGACGGATTATTCTGCCTTCTCGCTGCTGGAGATCGGCAGGCCGCCACGATATGGATAGGTAAGTCTTTGATGTTATCTCCGACTTTTCCCCCCATTCACACCGTGCATGCGAGTTTTCCCGCACACGGCGTTCCATCATTATGAAAGTATTGTTAGATTGATACGAATTTCAAAGTCAAAAAACAGTTGCTCAGATTTCAGTTAGATTTCAGTATTGCCCGCCATTACTCGGAGGGCATTAAGTTTTGCTAATGCTTTCTTGTCCAACTGCAGTTTTGTAAGGTATGCAATGACGCTTTCCGGAGCCGTAGCATGGATAAGCTGGTGAACGGTCCGGTGAACAATCACAAGGTTTGAGTACCTATCATCGCCGCCCAAGCAGACAGGCAGCTTGTGATGACAGTGGATATCTTCAAGCCAGAGCTCTTTTCCTGTAACAGCACACCGCCCATACTGAGCGGCATAGAGAGAAATCCGGTTGTCCATGTATTCAACACTTCTCCGAGGCTCCTGTATTCGCATGAGTGCCAGCATGATGGAGGTATTGATACCAAGATTTTTATGAATTTCCTCTCTGCCCTCCGGGGTGTACTTGCATACCTTTTTCTTCTTAAACAGTGGGGTTTTCGTCTTGATATATCCAACAGGGGCTACAGTTTTGCTGCTGATAAAACGTATCTGCTTGCTTTTCCCATAGTTCTCCCGGATATACACTTCGTTGATACGCCCCTTCTTTGACAGCCTGCCGTAAAGACGATTCTTCATAACCGTTGACACCGCCCGATGTATCTGCTCACAATCCGATGCAACCATGGTCGCATAGCGATAATAGTTGTGAATACCAAACACCATTGAATTATAGAGCGTGATTTCACGGGCTTCATCATCCCTGTCTTGGACATGTGCAATCTGCTTGACCTGCTCAATGAGCTTGTCCTTTTCCCGCTGGATTGCTTTTGGCGTCATATGCGATTTGACAACATACCGTTTTCGCTTCTTGACTGCCTTGATTTCAAATCCAAGAAACTCAGAGTAGTGTCGTTTCAGGTTGACGATCTTCGACTTTTCCTCGCTGATTTCCAGCCGTAACCGATCTTGGAGCCATAGCTTGACGGCAATAAACACCTTTTCGGCGTCACTCCGTTTTCGGCAAAACAGCTTGAAATCGTCTGCATAGCGGATAATATGCACCTCTTTGAGCTTAGTTCTGCTTTTGAGCGACGTATAAATTGCCGTTTTGTTTATCGTACCATTTGGCCGTATTTCACAGTAATAGTCCCTTTTGGTAGGCATATTTTCCCATTGGGAGTCAATCCACCAATCCAGTTCATTCAGCACGATATTTGACAGAAGCGGTGAGAGGATACCGCCTTGCGGCGTTCCCTTTGTCGGGTGCTCCACCGTTCCGTCTGGCATTACGATTGGCGCTTTCAGCATCTCTCGGATAATGCACAGTAGTTTCTTATCCCGTATTCCCATGTGCCAAATCTGCTGGATAAGCTTTGTGTGGTTGACGTTATCAAAGAAGCCCTTGATATCCACGTCCACTACGAAATAGAGCTTTTGCAGATTTATCATTTTATAACATTGGGCGATAGCGTTTTCCGCTGACCGGTTAGGTCGGAAGCCGTTGCTCCGTTCATAGAACTTTGCTTCACAAATAGGCTCCATGACCTGTAAAATGCACTGTTGTATCAACCGGTCGATGATGGTTGGTATCCCCAGCGGACGCATTTTCCCATTGGGTTTCGGGATTTCTACCCGCCTTACAGGTTTAGGCTTGTAAAACATTAGCTTTCTTTGCACGATACCGACATACTGTTCCACCGAAAGTTTCTCTATGTCCTTGATGGTCAGCTTATCCGTACCGGCTGTGTTACTGCCGCTGTTCCGCTTGATGTTGCGGTATGCAAGACGGATGTTTTCTTCATTGCTGATGATTTCCATTAGCCCAGTGAAGATTTTTCCGTTCTTGCTATCCGAATACAGCTTGTCGAACACCGGTTGCATATCATAATATTCGCTGTGTCTAAGCTTCTTTTGCTTTGTCATAGGCAACACCCCCTTCGGGTTGTTTTTCTCTGTCATACTCGAAGCTATGATTATTCGTTACCTATAACTATCTTCCATAATGACTGGTGGCTGTTGCTCCACTCTTATTACAAGAGTTTCAACGCTCGTGCCACCACTTTCACAGCAATTCAAGGCGCTTATTGTTC
>JAFZOA010000227.1 GCA_017550775.1 Ruminiclostridium sp.
GTTGCTGCGGAACGCGTTGAAAACCGACCCGAGGGTGTGGATGAGGTCGATTTTCACGGACTCGGAATGCTTATCGTCCGGTATCATACACGAAACCTTCTGTACCGGTATTATCAGGGGTTCAACACTCTCACATACCGGATAGAAAAGGAATGATCCGATCTGCCATACTTTGAGGGTAATGATCGGATATTACCGTTGCGGTAATTTACTTTCTTTTACGGATATGGTATAATATCGTATATAAGCAGTTTTACCTTTTAATGAGGAAAACAAAATCAATTATTTAAAACGGAGGCACAAATCAATGAAAACATTACAGGAGCTTTACACGGAGATCACAGCGAGTGATGAACTGAAGAAGGCTTTTGCGGAGGCTGCTAAGAACAACAAGGTCGCAGAGTTCGCGAAGGAACACGGCGTTGAGACAACTCTTGACGAGATCAGGACATTCCTTGAAGCGAAAAGCAGCACAGACAAGGAGCTTTCAAAGGACGAGCTTGAAAACGCTGCGGGCGGCACCTGCATTATACCGAGTCCGGACTCTGTAAATTCCTTGGCGGGTGCCGGTCTGTGTAACAACGAACCCATACATACCTCTATTGTATCGAATTGTTTTTAACAGCAGTTTTCGCGGCTCTGAGTTAAGGCTTGACACGTCAGTTTATAGTTCGACGGCGTGTCTTGCCTTAATTCTGTATGTTAGACCGCGCCGGACCAAAGAGCGGTACACCTTGAAGGGCGGTTAATAGAATGAAGAAAACCAAAAGGCTTGCAATACAGGTCGGTCTGATCGTCTCATTGATGTTTGTACTTACGATCTCAATGCTTGCGTATGTCGTAAGACAGGGCACACTGCAAATGTATATGGAGACGAGAAATAAGGAGATTGCTGACAGTGTTGAGGATTTCAAAGACCTGTTCATGAGCCCCGAGATCGCGGATTGGGTATTGGATCAATGGCAGAGTGATCCGGGTATGATGTCCGAACCAATGGACGATATAGAGGCTCAGATAAGCGAAGATCTGAAATATACGACAGATATAGCCAGAAATATGACCATGGAGAATATTGAATGGTTGACGCCGGAAGTCCGTAAATCGTTTCTCAAGGCTTTGTATAATTACAATATTGAATACTTTGATGAGAAGCGCACAGAGGTTGAGTTCAATGCCGTTTATTGCCTTGATATCCGTGACTATGACAATCTGTATGAAAACAAAAAGGACGATATTGCGGTAATATTTGAGTGCAGCGAGGAAACCGAAGGGAGCGGAGATCATGGACTCGGCACTTATTTCGGGAATGAAGACGCTTTTACCACCGTTGCGCTGATGCAGACAGGAAAATACGGTGTTGATTACGGAGATATAGTCTTTCAGATGCTGGATGTGTCGGATGATGAAAACAACCTGTTCCTGTATCTTGCAGTTTCTCCTGTTTTTATTGACGGTGAACTGAGATATGTTATATGTGTGGAATATGACTGGACGTCGTTTGCACACATCATGAACGTAAACCTTAACTACATTATAGTATGGGGCGTTCTCGGTCTTCTTGCGACAAATCTGCTGCTGATATTCTTCATTTATCTTAAAGCAGTCAGACCCATGGTAAAGGTAAATGCCGGTGTCCGCCAATATATGGAAGACAAAAACAGCGCTGCGGCAGTGAATAATATGTCCGGGATAAAGGCTAAGAATGAGGTCGGAAGGATCGCGGACAGCTTCTCGGAGCTCGTGGTGGAGATCGACCGTTATACCGATGAAATACTGACATTGACCGGTGAACGGGAGCGTGTTGAGGCGGAGCTCGACCTTGCGGCGAAGATACAGGACGATATGCTGCCGAAGGTGTTCCCGGACAGACCCGAGTTTGATATGTACGCTTCAATGACCCCCGCAAAAGAGGTCGGCGGCGACTTCTACGACTTCTTCCTCATCGATGACGATCACCTCGGACTTGTTATTGCCGATGTGTCCGGCAAGGGTGTTCCCGCAGCTATGTTCATGATGAGGTCAACAATGCTTGTGAAGAATTATGCCATGACAGGCATGTCACCCGCCGAAGTTCTGAACAAGACAAACGCGAGTATATGCGAAAACAACAAAAACAAGATGTTCGTTACCGTATGGCTCGGTATCCTCGAAATATCGACAGGAAAGCTTACTGCGGCAAACGCCGGACATGAATTTCCCGCGGTGCGGCAGCCCGACGGCAGCTTTGAACTGCTGAAAGACAGGCACGGCTTTGTTATAGGTCTTCGAAAGAACAAGACATACACCGAATATGAGCTTGAACTGCCAAAGGGTGCAACTCTGTTTGTATATACCGACGGCGTACCCGAGGCTACGAACGGCGAAAAAGAACTCTTCAAAACCGACAGAATGCTTGAAGCCCTGAACAAAGAGCCGGACGCTTCACCGGAAAGGCTTCTCGGAAACGTACATACCGCAGTAAATGAGTTTGTCGGAGAAGCCCCGCAGTTCGACGATCTTACGATGCTTGCAATTACAATAAAATAAGAATCTTTTCAGTTAACAGTTTACAGGTTACAGTTAACAGTTGTGGTTGTCCGCTGCGCGGACATATTTGAATCGTGACGAAATTAAAAAGTAATGTCACTTTTGTCACAATTCAGATAGGCGGCGAAGCCGCACAATAACTGTAAACTGTTAACTGTAACCTGTAAACTAAAATAACGGAGGAATTACCATGACAATTACAGTGAACAAAAACGGCGGTGAGCTTACGATAGCTCTTGACGGAAGACTTGATACTCTTACCTCGCCCGAGCTTGAAGAAAAGCTTGACGAGGTGCTTGACGGCATCGAAAAGCTCATCTTCGACTTTGAAAAGCTCGAATATATTTCAAGCGCCGGTCTTCGTGTTCTTGCCGGAGCTATGGATATCATGGAGGAACAGGGCGGTAAAATGACAGTAAAGAACGTTTGCCCCGATGTTCTCGATGTGTTTGAAGTCACAGGTTTTATCGAAGACCTGACTATTGAATGAGGCGGTGCGCTATGACACAGCTTGACATAGAAGCGTTAAAGGAAAATCTTCCGCAGGTACTGGAGTTTGTGGGCGCGGCTCTGGACGAGATAGGCTGCGGACATAAGCCGAGATTTCAGATCGAGACCGCGGTCGAGGAAGTCTTTGTCAACATCGCAAGCTATGCGTATGATCCGGAGACCGGACCCGCAACAATTCGCGTTGAGACCTCAAAAGAGCCTCTTTCGGTCATAATGAGCTTCATAGATCACGGCAAACCTTACGATCCGCTTGCCAAACCTGATGTGGATCTTGACCGTCCGATGAAGGAGCGGAAAAAAGGCGGACTCGGCATCTTCATGGTAAAAAAATCAATGGACGGTGTCAATTACGAATACAAGGACAGTCAGAATATTCTGACATTAACAAAGAATTTAGGGTGAATAAAATGGCTGAACAGAAAAACAAAATATTCAATCAGCAGGCGCTTGACCGGATAAACTCGCCGGAACAGCTCCATGACTACATGAAGGTCACAAATCCCGGTATCTGGATAATACTCGCGGCAGTGATACTCCTGCTCGGCGGTATGTTCGCGTGGGCGACGGTAGGAAAGCTTGAAACGACCGCGAACGCCATGGCGGTAATCGAGAACGGCACGGCGACTGTAATGCTTACCGAGGCGGCAACATCTCAGATAACATCGGAAATGTCGGTGCGTATCGAATCTCAGGATTTTCGCATATCCACGGTAAAGTATGACGAATACGGCAGAGCGGTAGCGTACGCTCCGGCAGCGCTCGCGGACGGGAATTACGACGCGAAGATAGTCGTCGAAACCATTTCTCCGCTGAAATTTTTATTCAAATAAGGGCGGCATAAATGAGTAACGTAAAAATTAAACCTACAATAACAAAAGGGACTGTAAAAGTTCCCGTGATAATGCAGCTTGAAGCGCTTGAATGCGGTGCCGCGTCGCTCGCTATGCTCATGGCGTATTACGGCAAATGGGTACCGTTGGAGCAGGTGCGCTCCGACTGCGGAGTATCCCGTGACGGCTCGAACGCGAAGAATATTTACTTCGCGGCGCAAAGCTACGGCTTTACGGTAAAGGGCTATCGCAAGACTCCCCAGAGCATACGGGAAAACGGACAGTTCCCGTGCATCATACACTGGAACTTCAACCACTTTGTCGTGCTTTGCGGTTTCAAGGGAAAGTACGCGTACATAAACGATCCCGCGAGAGGATTTGTCAAGGTCGGACCCGAGGAATTTGACAAGTCCTTTACCGGCGTTACCGTCGTACCCGTACCGGGTCCGGATTTCAAGCCGAGCGGAAAGAGAAAAAGCACACTGGCGTTCGCGAAAAAGCGTCTTGTCGGCGCGGGCGCGGCAGTGGCTTTTGTTATGCTTACAACAATTATCACGTATATGTTCGGCATCATCAGACCCGTTATGTCCGGAATATTCATGGACAGACTCCTGTCCGGTATCAACCGCGACTGGCTGATACCTTTCACGGGAGTGATGATAGGTCTCGCGGTACTGGAAATCATAGTTTCGTGGGCGAGCGCGGTCTATTCGCTGAAAATAAACGGCAAGATGTCCGCTATCGGCAGCACCACATATATGTGGAAGGTGCTTCGTATGCCTATGGAATTCTTCTCGCAGAGAATGGCGGGCGATATACAGCAGCGCCGGGGAACGAACGAATCCATAGCGGGAACGCTTGTTGGTACTCTCGCCCCGCTTGCGCTCAACACGATAATGATGTTATTCTATCTCGTGCTGATGTTACAGTACAGCCTTGCTCTGACCGCGATCGGAATAGGCACACTCACGCTCAACATCATAATGTCGCGTATAATCTCCGAAAAGCGCATCAATATAACGCGTGTGATGCAGCGTGACAGCGCTAAGCTTGCGTCAACCACAGTTTCGGGAATAGAAATGGTCGAGACGATAAAGGCGAGCGGCGCGGAAAACGGCTTCTTCCGCAAGTGGGCGGGCTATCAGGCTTCCGTCAACTCACAGGCTGTGAAGTCCGCAAAGACAGACCAGTTGCTCGGAATGGTGCCGATGTTCTTCGGAACACTTGCGGGATACGCGGTGCTCGTTCTCGGCGTGTGGTTCATCATGCAGGGCGAGTTCACACTCGGTATGTTACAGATATTCCAAGGGTTCTTAAACTCATTCATGTCCCCTGCCATGACGCTTGTGAGCGCGGGTCAGACGATACAGGAAATGCGCACGCAGATGGAGCGCGTTGAGGACGTAATGGAATATCCGCTCGACAGGAACGTTGTCGGAAACGAAGCCGCAGAAGATCAGCAGAGAAAGAAGCTACGCGGAAACGTGGAGCTTAAAAATGTCACATTCGGCTATTCAAAGCTTGCAGACCCGCTTATCAAGGACTTCTCGATGACGATGAAGCCCGGCAGCCGAGTCGCTTTCGTCGGCACATCGGGCTGCGGAAAATCAACACTGTCAAAGCTGATCTCGGGACTGTATGACCCGTGGGACGGCGAGATATTGTTCGACGGAAAACCGCGTTCGGAGTACCCACGTCCCGTAATGACAGGCTCGGTGGCGGTAGTCGATCAGGATATCACACTTTTCGAGGACACTATCGCCGACAACATCAAGA
>JAFZOA010000228.1 GCA_017550775.1 Ruminiclostridium sp.
CAGAATTCATAGTCACTGCGGATATCTTTCTCCGGATGACTTTGAAAAATTATACAACAAATCTCTTGTTTCTGATCTCAGACTTGTCAGTTGATACGATTTGGTCTGTTTAACTTGGCCGGATTCTTGACATAGGAGCACTACCTGATCGGAGCGCCTTTTCACATAAACTGTTCCGAAATCGGAACAATAAGGCTTGCCAAGGGGGATATTTACTGAAAAACGCTTGATAACACATACTTTCTATGTTATAATTGTTATCAGAAGAAGCCTTTGGCTGATAATCCATCAGCAGGTTTGCGCGTGTTGTAAAATATATGTAAAGTTTCAAAAACACGCTCAGTTTGATAACATTTGAAAGACTGATATGTTATATTATAATCAGAAAATCGGAAAAGAGGTTCGGGAGAGCCTCACGGACAACAAGGAGGTATGAACTATGTGTAACGGACCCAAGCGCTTTGGCATTGATTTCAACGGAGACGGTGATGTTTCTTTCGAGGAAAGCTACCTTACCTATCGTATAGGCGAGGACATCATCAACAGCAACTATGATAGTGACGACTTCGACTCTTCCGACGATTACGGCAGCAGCGACTACGGTGACAGCTACGGCGGTGACTCCGGCGGCGATGATTTTTGATTACGAGGGAGGTTTTGGATATGTGCGCGAGCTTTGGATTTGACTTTGATAACGACGGTATCACGAGCTGGGAGGACGATTACTTCGGACAGCGTATTACCGACGATCCTATCGAAAAGAAGGATAATGTCGTGTATGACGCTTGTTTCGATGATGTTTATCTTCCGGAGGCGGTGTAAGTTTTACGGGAGGACTGTGTTATGGAAAGAAAAATAATATATGTTGAGCCGGAGGACTATTTCCCGAAGGAAATCAGAGATAAATACTTCAATAATCCGGAAAATAAGAAAAAGACTTCAAATGAGTCAGAAAATGAGGAAAAGACTACGGAAAAGCCAGCTGCCAAGAGAAAGACGAAATGGGGTGACCGGTATGTTTCTGCTTTCATTATTAGGACTCGGTGCGATATGCGCTGCTGAGGAAATTCACGACACCCACAACTGCAATACCTATCAGTGGAAAGGTGACTACAAGGGCTGGGCGAGAGAGCAGCACAAGCGTCAGATTCAATGGATCAGAGAGAATCAGGGCGAAGAAGCATTACAGAAATGGCTTAAACAAATGGGGCTTGATTGATGATTAGGCACTATACGATGATGAGCTTACCGGTACTATTACCTAAAGGCGGCATTACCTATTACGGTGATGTCGCTTTTTATTGTCAGCAAATGCCGTTTTAATCGCTGATACACAAAACGAGAGAAATGTCAAGGGGGTTTGAAAAAATAATTTTTCGAGCCCTATGCACAAATAGCCGGAAATGTCAATACCTTTTCAGAAAATATTTGTCGGATGCCCTATGCACATTTCGGAGCAAATGTCAATACCCTACACATAAAAATCAAGCTTAAATCAAGAAAACTATTGCTTTTTCCCGCAGAATGTGGTAAAATATATGTGCTACATAATACAAATTTAATATATTCTTCTTGCATATTGTTATAATATGTGGGTTCTTATCGTACACTTTTACTTAGGTAAAAGTGCCGGTTCTTTCGTGTTCGATAATGACCCACGGGAAATTGAAGAATATGAAATTTGTATTGTGTAGCAGCATACAAGAGCTGAGCATTTTTGCAGGTGCGTGGCTCTATGCTGCGCACTTTTTTATTTATCAGGGAAAAATGATGCTGAATATATATACCGTAAGTTTCTTTGGGCATAGGATTATTGAGCACGGGCTGGAGACCGAGCGCCGGCTCGATGACCTTATTCGCGGCTTCATCCGAGAGAAGGAATATGTCGATTTCCTTGTTGGGCGAAACGGAGAGTTCGATCAACTCGTTTCTTCTGCTGTCCGCCGTGCCAAGAAAAGCATAGATGACGCAAACAGCTCCCTGATCCTTGTCCTTCCGTACATGACAGCCGAATACTCCAACAACAAGGCATCCTTTGAGGATTATTACGATGAAGTGGAGGTTTGTGGCTCGTCACACTATAAGTCTGCTTTTCAGGAGCGGAATCGAGCTATGATCGACCGCTCCGATTTTGTTGTATTCTGCATTGACCACGACAGCGGTGGGGCGTATCAGACCGCGAGGTACACTAAAAAGATAGATAAACCATTCATTAACATAGGCAGCTATCAGATATAGCTTTTTCTCTTGACAAAAAGCGTCCCATACAGTATAATAATAGTAGGAAAGAATCACAACAAACAGTTAAAGCAAAGGAGGAAAACCGATGCCTGAAATAAGTATCTTTTTAGGAATACGGATAACAATGTACTACAGCGACCATAACCCGCCCCATTTCCACGCTGAATACAATGGGAACAAGGCTATTTTTGATATTCAGCAATCAGCTGTAATCAAAGGTTTTCTGCCTAACCGCCAGCTGAAATTTGTGATTGCTTGGGCAGAGTATCATAAAGACGAACTTATGCAGAACTGGGAGCTTGCAAAGGACAATCAGCCTTTGAACAAGATAGCTCCGTTAATGTGAAACGAGGTGACAGTTATGAATGAATTGGATTTTATTCCCGATGTAGTACAGGCTGTTGCAGGAGAAGATTATACCGTGTATGCCTATATGACTGACGGATTTGTTCATTTACTGGATATGAAACCGTTGATTGCTCAGGGCGGTGTGTTTGAAAAATTGAAAGATGTCGATTTTTTCAAGACAGTTACCGTAATGAATAATACAGTCGCATGGGATCTATCTGGAGTCCGCGATCCGTCTGACTGCATAGACATTGACCCTTGTACGATAGCGGAATGTCCGACAGTTTCCGATCCCTTGGAAGAAATAGCCTGACTTTAATGCACCTGCTTGTTAGCGGGTGCATTTCTTCTGTGAAATCATGTACGCCCGCTTTTTCTCCTTGATCTCAAGGGCCGACCGACAACCTCATTTTTGTCAGTGCTATGGACTCGGTGCGCCGTAACAGTTTTCTTTTCGCCGCCATTGTCATCAGTAAAATGATAATTTTCTCCAAAAACAACTTCAAAAAGGTCATTCTCGGCAATCAATATCTTTCTCCCCGCCATGAATGAACGGAGCTGTCCGGATTTGCACATCTGACGGATGCGATATTCACCGATTCCATCTATCAATTTAGCTGCTTCAGATATTGTTAATACTCTGCGTTTTGTTTCAGAACTCATAATTGCCTCCGTATAATTCGACTAAGCATTACCATTATCGTCAACCTTACTTATTTGTCAGCAAGCTCCGCCGGTTCCTCCGGCAGCCATATTATTTTATCAGCCACAAGCGGCAGCTCGTCGCTATAAATATGTGTAAAGTCAATGACTTTGCCGTATTCTGACGGGAACATATCCTCGCAATATCTCGTAATAGTATTGTGCGGTACGATTCCGATGTAGTCGGAGCCGTCAAATCTTGCCAGTATTTCCTCGGCGTCATCTAATACTACCGGAAGTCCGGCCGCGGAAAGAGCAACATAGAAGCTGACCGATTCAAAAGGTCTGTATTTTCCTTCTATCCTGTAATAATACCCGGCAGAAGCCTTTCTTTTGTTGTATTCATTCTCTGTTATCTTCCCGGCGCGATATAAATAGCCTATATGGTGTTCGTCGTGACAAACAAAGAGATCCATGTGAGTGCTGTTGCCGCCGGGTACGATCTCCCACGGGTGACCGCCGCCGCGCTTGCCGAAGTACCATTCGTTCCACGCTTCCGGATCATCAAAGTCAATGCCGGGACCTTCGTTCAAACCGTGTCCGGTACCCGTCAGTCCCTCGTCACGACCGTCGGAGTATTTCAGATACATCTCCACAGGGGACATACCGTCGGTATTCTTCCCGCAAACTTTGTAGCCAATAGCGCAGGCTCGGAAAAAGTCGTTTGCCGTAAATTCCTTGATACGACCAATCTTTTCATCGCTGTTTCTGTCTGATTTCATCAGATTGCGGAATTCATCTATGGTTTTCTCCGGCAATTCGTCTGATTCTCTTTCCTTGAAATCCGGGAAAGCAGCCCACATATCGGAACACTTTATTACACCGGTTCGGAACCAATATGGTAGCTCGTTCTCTATCTTATCATTGTAAATGCCATCACGCAGCAGTTGAAGCGACTCCCTGACAGCAGGTTCGATAAGTCTGCAAAGCTCCACGGCTGCATCCTCGGTTTCGGGGAAAATGCCATCGTCTGAA
>JAFZOA010000229.1 GCA_017550775.1 Ruminiclostridium sp.
AGCCTGATTGGTAAAAAATACGTCGGATGAATAAGACCCGGACAGTATATTAAACCCGTATAAACGGGAGAAAGGGTATTATTTACAAGAGCTTTAAAGCGCGAAATCGAGGGGGTACAGAGCAGCACCTGAAACCCGAAATGGAGATCATCGAAATGAAAAACGATGATGTTATTCTGACGAGCTGTAACTATGGTGATGGTATTATAGAAGGTCCGGAGGTTTGCCTCATCTTAGGAAATTTAATTTGGTCATGAAATTTGAAGAACTCCTCTCCCGCGACGGGAAAATAGTCTATAAAACAAAGGGCGTGAGCATGGAACCAATGCTGCGGCAGGACAGAGATCTTGTGGTTATCCGGAGCCCCTCTTCGCGTCTGCGGAAGTATGATGTGGCACTGTATAAGCGCGGTGACGCATACGTTCTGCACCGCGTGATCGAAGTGAAACCGGATCACTACATTATCCGCGGGGATAACACCTATTCGCCGGAGACTGTACCGGACTCGGCGGTGATCGGTGTGCTTACGCGCTTTAAGCGCAAGGGTAAAGATCACGCTGTGACCGAGCGCGGCTACCGCTTCTATGTGCGCTTCTGGAATGTCATATATCCGCTGCGGGCGGTTCGTTTCCGATCCCGCCGGGCGGCTGTGAATATCGCACGGAAGCTTGGAATTCTTCCTGTGCTGCGGAAGCTTTGCGGGAAGAAATGAACAGTTTGGGACTGAAAGATTTTGAACGGGATTTGTAAAAATGACAGATGAACAGACGATGAAAACAGCGCGGGATCTGATATATCTTGTCGGGTGCGCGGTAAATAAAGAAACGCCCGATACCGGACGTGTTGCGGATATGGATCCGGACGCGCTTTATAAAATGGCATCCCGGCATCTGATAGCAGCCACGGCTGCTCCGGCGCTCAAAGCTGCGGGTGTGCGTAACGACCTTTTCGAGAACGCGCTGAACAATTCCATTCTGAAGAATATAACTATGGACGCAGAAATGGACGCATTGTTTGCCGCGCTTGACAAGGCGGGAATATGGCATATGCCGCTCAAGGGAATAGTGCTCCAGCACATCTATCCGCATTACGGTATGCGACAAATGGCGGATCATGATATCCTGTTTGACGCAGGCCGCGCGGACGAAGTAAAGAGCATTATGGAAGGTCTCGGATTTCATACCGAGCATTTTGGTGCCGGAAATCACGATGTATATCACAAGAAGCCGGTAAGCAATTTTGAAATGCACAGGTCGCTGTTTGATGAAGCGCACGACGAGAAGATATACGAATACTACAAGAACGTATATGAGCGCCTGCTTGGCGACGGTCTGGAGAAGCATTTCAGTCCGGAGGATTTCTATATCTACGCCACCGCACATGAGCATAAGCACTATTCCGGAGGCGGTACGGGGCTGCGCTCGCTGATAGATACCTATGTTTATCTGAAAAACACGACCCTCGATATGTCTTATATAGCCGCCGAGACGGAAAAGCTCGGAATAGCGGATTTTGAGGTTGAAAACCGCACCCTTGCACAGCATATTTTCTCCGGCGGCGAGCTTACGGAAGCCGAACAGCAAATGCTGGATTATATCCTGTCTTCCGGGACTTACGGGACGATTTCTCACCATGTCGAAAACAATATTCGCAAGTCAAAGCATGGTAAGCTTGGTTATGCGCTCGGCCGTTTTTTCGTCCCGGTCAGCAAAAAAAACAAGAGGTATGCAGGTTTTGCAGGATCGTATCCGTTCTTTTACAAGCATAAGATCCTGCTTCCGCTGCTCCCGTTCTACCGGACATTCCGCGCTATGAAGAACGGTAAATTCAGATCCGAGGCTAAAGCGATCAAAAACGCAAAGGTTTAGTCCCTTGCGCATATAAAACGGCGCTGACCTTGCTATTGTTAGCTGTCAGTCTTCAACCCTCATTATTCCCGCTGCTGAAAATGGAAACTGCAAGAGCCGGGCTCCTGTCGGTGAAGTCTCTCGTTATCGGGCAGGTATGATAACATCGGAGCGCGTCCCGTGTCCATATAACTTCTGTTATTGCTTTGGCAACTAAATATTGATAAAACCGGTATTTCAAATAACCGTTCTCTCTCACCGCCGAAGGTGTGGAGAAAAAACAAAACTACCAATATTAAATTGCCGGAGTAATAAAGCCTGTTTATCACATCTTACTACTATGATATGTTGTTCCTCAGAAGCATACCTGTCCTCTCGGCAATATCATCCGCACCAGACCGGAACACAACCACAAACAGTTTCTTGCTTCTGAACTCGTTTATCAGCTCCCGGACTTTTGCAGCAGCGTTGTCATCAGAGTTCTCTTTCCTCGTGAGCCAGATCTCGGCTCTGTGTTTGTCTTCGTTGATTTTCACTCTCATAATGTACCTCCCGCTATCTACGGATATTATTCCCGCGGACATTAGCGTTAATCTTTTCGTTGATATGTTAAATAAGAATTATCAGGGTAAGCAATTTTTATGGCGGTTTCTGTAACAATCAAGGCACTAAACATAAATAAGCCAAGAGCTCCGTATCGTATATTTATACGATACGGAGCTCTGCTGTTACCCGCTTGTTGCCTAAACCATAGTGTTTGTGAAAACATGAAATCGGTCCTGTATTATCGAAAAGCCTTGAAAAAGAGCCGATAAAGTGGTATTATATATTGGGAACCTCTAAAAACCCGTTTTGAGAGAAAAAGAGCTTATCCACTTTATGCCGCTTGTATGAGCGCTATTCTCATTTTCTCTTTTCAAAGTGATTATTAGAGGTACCCTATATTAGTGAAATTTCAGGAACAGGAGTGAAGACAATGTCAACTCAGAGCTCTGTTAAAGACCGCGCGAGCGACAAGACCAAAGAGCCGGAGCAGTACAATGTAATAATGATAAACGACGACTTCACCACAATGGATTTTGTCGTCGGAGTGCTCACCGATATATTCCACAAGGACGCGGTGACCGCCGAGGCGCTGATGATGCGCGTCCATAACAGCGGAAAAGCGGTGGTCGGGAAATACCCGTACGATATCGCGGTGACGCGGGTCAAGAAAGCGCTTTCCCGCGCCCGTGAGCAGGGCTTTCCGTTCAGAATGACGATAGAGGAGGCGTGACAATGGAGCTTTCGCT
>JAFZOA010000020.1 GCA_017550775.1 Ruminiclostridium sp.
ACGGCGATCTTGTTGCGGTCGATGCCGAATTCGTCTGCGCGGAGCCTAATCTTGTACAGTGCGTAAGCCGCGTCGTAGAACGGGGCGGGGAAGCGCGCGTTGCAGGTGTAGTACAGCACGAAGGTGTTGTAGCCCTCCGCTGCATAGCGCATAGCCACAGGTTCCGCCTCTCGCTCGGAGGCGTACTCATATCCGCCGCCGGGAAGTATCAGTATAGCGGGGCGCTTCCTGCACCACTCGATACTCTCTACCTGTCCGAGCAGGTATGCCTTCATAAGAACAGTTTTCTCGTTGTTCAGGTAAAACGTTTTTATGTTCATTGACTTATCCTTTCGTTATTTATTCAGCTTTTCGGCTGTTTTTGCAGTGAATTTCACGCTGTCCACGATGAAACGTTCATGCGTGCCGCGTCCGATCTCGCCGGCGTTGTCATACGCGATGACATTGAACACGAGCCTTCTGCGGTCAACCTCGGTAAGCTCGCTCTCGCAGGTTATGGTACACCCCAGAGGAGAAGCGGAGGTGTGGACGATGTCAAGCTTTGTTCCTACCGTCGTCATTCCCTCGTCAAGCTCTCCGGCTACGGAGAGAAGCGCGGTCTTTTCCATTAAAGCACACATCGCCGGTGTAGCGTAAACGCTAAGCGAGCCGCTCCCGACAGCGCCGGCGGTCTTTTCATCGGTGACGGTCTCGGTCTGTTTTCCCTTTATTCCCGGTTCAAGCATAGAAAGACTTCCTTTCATATAAAATACCAATTTTTATTATACTATACTTTCTGCAATTTTTCAATCTTTTTTTTGCAAAAAATTCGGGTTTTGATCCTGAAAAAATTTTTTTTCAAAACCTCTTTTCTTTTTTGAAAATATGTTGTATAATGTTTATAGTACCTGTATGTCTGTTCAGGACTGCAAAAAAAATGAAAGGCAAAGATATTATGGACAAGCTTAAGGTTCAGGTCAACGGCAGAGGATACTTTTTAAAGACTGATAAACCCGATGAAGTGCTTATATTTGCCAAGCGCTTCGAGGATCAGATAAACTATCTCTCGACAAAAATGGGAAATGTGAGCGAGGCGGAGGTCACCGCTTATGCCGCGCTGCTGCTCATGGGAGATTCGCTCAGCGCGAGAAGGAGCGAGGCGGATCAGGCTCTCATAGACGAGCTCAACGGCAAGGTCGATATCATGGAGGAGCGCATAGATACGCTCGCACAGCAGATCGCCGTGCATAACTCCAAGGAAGCCGATATGAGCAAGGAGAACGAGGGGCTTAAAGCAAAGGCAAAGGATCTCACCGCGCGACTATCCGACCTTACCGAGAAGCAGGAGCGCCTTGCTCGGGCATACAATGAGCGCGAGAATGCGTTGAACGACGCTAAATCTGCGCTCGCATCAGCAAATAAGATCATAGCCCGTCTCAACACCGAGAAGTTCACAGAGGTAGCCGCGAACGAAGCTCTCCGCAATGAGATCGAGGTATCCCGCGGGAGACTTGACGCAGCTAACAAGCAGATAGCCGAGCTCAACGGAAAGATCACCAAAATGGAGATCAACTCTATTGCCGTGGACGCGGACGGTTCTGTTGCAGTCAACGAGGAAGAGCTCAAAAAGCTCCGCTCGCAGAAGGAAGACCTTGAGATCGAGCTTGCAATAGCCAACGAGGAGATCGAGAAGCTCAAAACAGCTCAGAAAGCGGCTCAGGATGAGAACGAAGCTGCAAAGAAGATCGCCGAATACGAAAAGACCATACGTCAGCTCGAAAGCCGCAGCTCCGAGATAGACAAGCTCCGCAGCGTTCTTGCCGAGACCGAACAGGCGATTCGTCACAAGGTAGATGAAAAAGAGGACGAGAACGACAAACTCC
>JAFZOA010000230.1 GCA_017550775.1 Ruminiclostridium sp.
CCCCGGTTTTGTCAGTGAGTCGGTGGCGGAGATCGAGCGCATGAGCAGAAACGGTGTAAAGCTCATAGGCGAGCTTGTCCCGTATATGCACGGCTGGAGCGATTATTCCTGCAAGGGGCTCCATACGATACTTGAAGCGGCGGAGCATTACGGCATGATCGTGAGCTTTCACACCATGAAGGACGAGCAGGAAGAGATGACGAGAATGACGGAGGCTCACCCGAAGCTTGTTTTCGTGGCGGCGCACCCGAATGAGAAGGAATACTTCCTGCTGCACCTTGAACGGCTGAAAAAGTACGACAACTTCTATCTCGACCTTTCCGGCACCGGCATTTTCAGATACGGGCTCATAGCTTACGGCGTGAACAAGGTCGGATCCGAAAAGTTCATCTTCGGCACCGACTATCCTATCTGCAACCCGGGAATGTATGTACAGGCTGTACTGAATGAACCTATCTCCGACTCTGACAAGGAAAACATCCTGTTCAGAAACGCGGAAAGGCTGTTAAAAACCTGATATTCAGAGGCTTCATTTATAGTCAGTGCCTCCCACGCCAGACAGCGCGGGAGGCATTTGTTCGTGTAGCGGAAGCGTTTCTCACAGGGCGCCGGATAAGCGGGATGTGACCTGCTTGCGCTGCTTATCAAAACGCTTGACAAATAGGGATTTGTATTGTATAATAATAGCATATTACTCGAAAGGATTGATAGTATGAAAGCTTCTCCCGCCGCTAAACAGACTGCCGCGTCCTCTTCTATGCTGATACCGGTTTTCGCCGCAGTTGCTCTTATCATATCTGCCGCTGTCTATATAGTATTCAAGCTTACTCAGCAGACCGCATACAACAAATGGGCTGAGTATGACGACTGCGGTTGGTCATAATGGATCACAGGCTCAAAACGGTGCTGACAGCGATGGTTGTCGTCGTCCTGACGGCGATCTACGTTGTCGGCGTTTTTCTTTTGTGGGACGTGCTCAATGTCGAGAAATCGCTCGACGACCTGCTTGAAACGGACCTGTACGCGAGCGACCTTCACCCCAACTCCGCCACCGCAGTGAACATAACCTTCGACGGCAAGGCTGTCACTGCCGAAGAGGAACAGCTCCTCTCCGACTGGTTCACATACCGGTACGCGGGTCTCGGCGCGAAAAAAGCAGAGCGCATCTCCCGCTTCTACACCGTCCAGACAAGCTTTGAGCTGTTCGACGAGCTTGACCTCGACTATGAGGTGTTCCTCGCGCAGAGCTGCCCTATGGACCTATCCTTCGAGAGCTGTGACATTACCCTCAACGTCCGCCGCCGTCATGCCGTTCCCAAGACAGACAAGGTCGAGATCGACATCGAGCTCTCCGCGCAGATACCGTATAAGGCGTTCGCTTCTCCGTCTGTGATACGCTGCGAAAAGCACAGCTTCGTTCTCAACATCTACGCCAAGCAGCTTCGCATAGAGGAGCATACCACCGATGCCTCCGCCTCCGTCTTTGCGGAGCACGGACTTGACAAGGTGCTCACCTCCAACCGTCTCAAACGAAGCGACCTCAACTACACATTCTTTCCGAAATACACCGACCCCACTCTGAAAATGCTGGAGGAGGAGTTCATGCGCTTCGGGTTCGAGCCGGCGGACAAGACCGCCTACCCCAAAGCGGAGTACGAGTACGACCGCGCAACAGCCGCAAACTCCGCGATAAGGGGATTCTCCGGGAGCGGCGCGTTCGGCGAGTACGAAGAAAACGACGTGAACTTCCTCTCCCGCTGCATCTTCGAGAGCGGCATACCCATGGACTCGCAGGGCGAGAAGTACGACCAGTGGAAGTGGTACGACGACGAAATAAACACCGAGCGCAAAAAGACGGGCTGCTCTCTGAGCTGGTAC
>JAFZOA010000231.1 GCA_017550775.1 Ruminiclostridium sp.
GCTCTATCGTGTAAAGCTGGTCGCCGCCTATCAGCAGGTACAGCTCGTCCTTCGGGTAGATCTCTTTGAGCGCGCGCACCGTGTTGATAGTGTAGCTCTTGCCTTTGAGCTTCTTCTCGATGTCCGAGACCGCATAGCCGTCCATGTCCGCAAAAGCGAGGCGTGTCATCTCAAACCTGTCCGCGAATGAGGCGGAGCAGCTTTTCTCGCTGAACGGCGGGAGCGCCGTCGGTATCAGCACCACCTCGGACAGCTTAAGCTCCTTTTTCGCCTGTACGGCAAGCTGAACATGACCCGTGTGTATCGGGTCGAACGCGCCGCCGAAGACGCCGATCTTACTCATCAGTGAACACCACCCGTTTCTTGGGGTCGGGGTTCTGTCTGTATATCACGAATTTGGTGCCGATTACCTGCACCGGCTCGGCTCCAAGCCGTTCGCAAAGCTCTCCGCATACCTCGCGCGCGGAAAGCTCGCAGGTCTCATGCACCTTGCCCTTTATCATCTCACGCGCGGTGAGAGCGTCGTCCGCCTGCTTCACGAGGTCGTCGCCGATACCGTTTTTCCCGACGTAGAGGATAGTCTCATAGCTGTTTGCCATTGCGCGGAGCTTTGCGCGTTCTTTTCCTGTCATAGGGTTCTCCTTAAAGCTTGATGAATTTGCCGTTCTTGGGTTCGTCCCCGTCTGTCTCGTTCTCGGGAACGTCATCCTCTTCCTCGTCGTACTCGTCGTCGGCGTTGATATTGTTGTTGCTCGCTATCTTGTAGCTCACCTTTTTCCTCGGCGAGATTATCATTCCGAGGATAATTCCTCCGAGAAGCGCCACCGCTATTTCAAGCGAGAGCACCTTCCTGCTTATCACGATCTCTTCCTCGGCTGCCTTTGCGAGCTCAGTCGCCTTCTTTCCGATAACATCGTTCAATATCCTGTTCATAGTTCTGTCCTCCTGTTATTTGTTTGCCTGTGCAAGTATTTCCGTAAGCTGCTTTATTGCGGACGCGCGGTGACTTATGCGGTTCTTCTCCTCAGAAGAGAGCATAGCCACGCTTGTGTCCTCGTCTACCATGAATATGGGGTCATAGCCGAAGCCGTTGTGTCCGAGCGGCTCTGTGCCGATGAAGCCTTCGAGGGTCCCGCGGACGCTGTACTCGGTCTCGTCGTCGAGAATGCAGTACAGTGCGCACACGAACCGCGCCGACCTCATGCTCATGTCCACACCGTCGAGCTCGTCGAGTATCTTCTGCACCCTCTGCTCGTCGGTTGCTCCCTCACCCGCGTAACGTGCCGAGAATATACCCGGCGCGCCGTCGAGAAAGTCCACTTCGAGCCCGCTGTCGTCCGCGATAACGGGACACCGGCATATCTCATACACTGCCGCCGCTTTCTTGTGGGCGTTCTCGGCGAAGGTCTCGCCGTCCTCAACGACCTCTATCTCTATCCCTGCGTCTTTGAGCGAGACCGGCTCATATCCGAGCGGTTCGAGCATTTCCTTTATCTCTCTTACTTTGCCCTGATTGTTGGTAGCAATTACAAGTTTCATCGTTCGTCGTTATCCTCGTCTTTTCCGTCGTCATTGTTGTTTTTCCCGTCGTCGGAGAAGAGTATCTCCGCATAGTCCTCGGGAATGAAGTTCTGAAGGTCGTCTATCTTCTCGCCCACGCCCACCAGCTTCACCGGTATGCCGAGCTCGTCCTTTATCGGGAGTATGATCCCGCCCTTTGCCGTGCCGTCAAGCTTGGTGAGCACGATGCCGGTGATATCGCAGACCTCCTTGAACAGCCGCGCCTGGTTGACGGCGTTCTGCCCCGTGGTCGCGTCCAGCACCAGCAGCGTTTCGAGCGAGCAGTCGGGGAGCTGGCGGTTCACTATGTTCGAGATCTTTTTCAGCTCGTCCATAAGGTTCTTCTTGTTATGGAGCCGCCCGGCCGTGTCAATTATCAGCACGTCCGCATTACGGGCTTTCGCGGCGGTACACGCGTCGAACACCACCGATGCCGGGTCGCTTCCCTCCGCGTGCTTTATTATATCCACCCCGGCTCTGTCCGTCCAGACGTTGAGCTGGTCGATAGCGGCGGCTCTGAATGTATCCGCGGCGGCGACGATGACCTGTTTGCCGTCGCGTTTCAGGTTCGCGGCAAGCTTTCCTATCGTGGTGGTCTTGCCCGCGCCGTTCACGCCGATGACGAGTATCGCGGAGGGCTTTGTTTCAAGCATGAGCCCGTTGTCCCCGCGCAGCATATCGGCGACTATCCCTTTGAGCAGCCCCTTGACCGCGTTGGTCTCGGTGGTGCCGGTGCGCTTTACCTCCGCGCGCAGCTTCGTGCAGATGTTCTCCGCCGTTACCGCGCCGATGTCGGAGAGTATCAGAGTCTCTTCAAGCTCCTCGAAAAAGTCCTCATCTATCTTCGTGAACGAGTTCACGAGCGTGTTGACCTTCGCGACGAAGCTGTCCTTTGTCTTTTTCAGCCCTTCTTTGAGCTTGTCAAAAAATCCCATTTATTATCCTTTCGTTTGTGTTCCGCTGTCAGTCGAGATCGAGGTCAAGGTCGTCGATAAGCTCCTGGTGAATGAGCCTTGAAACTCCCTTTTCCTGCATGAACACGCCGTACAGCACGTCGCAGCCCTCTATCGTGCCGCGCCTGTGGGTGATTATCATGAGCTGGGTGTTGGTGCAGAAGCGTTTGAGGTAGGTGACGTACTTCACGACGTTTATCTCGTCGAGCGCCGCATCGACCTCGTCGAGCATACAGAACGGGGTAGGGCGGTGCAGCAGGATAGCGAAGTATATGGTTATCGCCACCATTGTCTGCTCGCCGCCGGACAGCGAGATAAGGTTCTTTATCAGCTTTCCCGGGGGTGCCGCGAAGATCTCTATGCCGCTTTCGAGCACGTTATCCGGGTCGATGAGCTCAAGGTGAGCCTCGCCGCCGCCGAACACCTCGGTGAATATCGAGCTGAACTTCGTGTTGATATCGTTGAAGCTCGCGAGAAATCTTGCCTTGATATCGGCGGTGAGGTTGTTTATGAGCTTTTCGAGCTCGGACTTGGACTTCTCCACATCGCGGAGCTGCTTGGACAGCACGTCGTACTGCTCCTTGACTTCCTCGTATTCCTCGATAGCGTTGAAGTTGACGTTTCCGAGGGCGGATATCTGACGGCGCAGCTCCTGTAGCGAACGGCGAGCCGCTTCGAGGTCGTCGAGCTTCTCCGCGAGAGCCTTCGCTTCGCTTAATGTCATGTTGTACTTGTCCCAGAGCGTCAGGCGCAGCTTCTCGTTCTCGCGCTCAACGGCGTTCTTTCGCTCCTCGGCGCGCGCAAGGGCGGAGGAGAACTTCTCCTTGTCGGCGCTCTTCTCGCGCACTTCCTTTGCAAGCTCGCTTATGCGCCGTTCACAGGTATTCTCCTTGCCGATGAGCTCGTTTATCGCGTTTCCGGTATCGCCGTAGCGCTTGTGAGCCTCTTCCTTCTCGGCTTCCTTCTCGGTGATCTGACGCTTCAGAGTCTCGGTGGAAGCGTTGACCTCCTCCGTCTCGCGGTCGAAGCGCTCACCGCTTCCCGCGGCGGCGTCACGCGCACGCTCTACCTCCGCCTTTTGCGCCATGAGGGTTTTTACCTCGTTCTCGGCGTTGAGGCGGGCTATATTGGTCTCGGAGATCTCCTCGGAGACAGCCGCGCGGGCGGAGTTCGCCTTTTCGAGCTTTTCACCCGCCGCTTTAAGCTTTTCCTCGTTCGCGGCGATCTGCTTTGAAAGCGTATCAACTGATTCGGCGGACGACTTTATCAGAGCGTCCTGCTCGGCGAGCTGCTTCTTTCCCTTTGCTATCAGGACATCCATGTTGTCCTGCTGTTCCTCGGACTGGCGGATAAGGTCCTTGATACCGCCGATCTCCGCATTCAGGCGGGCTTCCTCGCGCTCTATCACGGTAAGTCTCTCTGTGAAGCCCTCTATCTCTATCTCCATTTTCGCGACCTCCGCGGAAAGCGCGGAGTATCCCGACTGGTGGTTCTTTATCTTTTCCGAAAGCCCGGCTATCTCTTTTTCGAGGGTCTCGATCTCCTGCTTACGGGAGATGATGTTGGTGCCTTCCTTGCGGGAACCGCCCGTGAACGAGCCGCCCGCGTTGATGATCGAGCCGTCGAGTGAGATTATGCGGAACCGGAACCCGTACTTCTTGGCGATGCGGTTTGCGGAGTTGATATCGTCCGCTATGACCGTCTTGCCGAGTACGGAGTTTATGATGCCGGAATACTTCGGGTCGAAGGCGATGAGCTCGGAGGCTATGCCCTCGAAGCCGTCCTCGTCCGCGAGCCCCGGCTGGCTCAGCATCTGACCCTTCATGGTGGTGAGCGGATAGAACGTCGCCTGACCGCCCCGTGTATCTTTCAGGAAGCGTATGCAGCGCTTCGCGTTTTCCTCGTTGTCAACGATGATGTTCTGGAGCGCGTTGCCGAGCGCTACCTCTATCGCGACGGAGTATTTCTTGTCCACCGAGATAATGTCGGCGACGGTACCGTGTATGCCGCCGAGCTGTCCGGACTTCTTCGCGTTTATGACCGATTTTACGCCCTGGAAATAGCCCACCATGTTCTTCTCGACGTCGGAGAGCGCTTCGAGCTTCTGGCGCTTGCTGTCGAAGCTGTAGCGCATCTGCTCGTAGGCGGTGCGGCTTTCCGTGAGCTTGGCGTTCTTGCCGTCAAACAGCTTTTTATAGCCGTTCAGCTTGTTTTCCAGTTCGGACTTTTCCTCCGAGAGGTCGTCAAGCTCTCCGCTCAGGTGCTTTCTGCGCGCGCGGTATTCCTCCGCAGCCTTTTCGCGCTCCTCTGTGCCGCGTGAGTCCGCTTCAAGGCGTTCTCTGATGTCCTCGCGGGTCTTTTCCGCCTGCTGGAGAGTGAGTCTCGCCTCGGTGAGCTTGCCGTACAGCAGCCCGGTCTCGCCGTCGAGCTTCTTGTACTCGTCGTCGAGCTCCCTGTCGCTCTCGTCGGCGTTTTCAAGACTCGCTTTCAGTTCTTCTATCTTCGCGGTGAGCTTTTCGGCTTCACGGCGTTTTGCGTCCGCCTGTTTTTCAAGTCCGCCTATCTGCGCGGTGAACTCACCGGCGCTGCGGCGGCTTTCCTCGCGGCGCTTCTCTATGTCCGCAATGCGTTCGGCATTGTGTTTGATCTCGTTTTGCAGGACGGCGATCTCCTTGTCCTTCTCGGCGATCTCGTCGCGCACGCTTTCCGAGCTTCTGCGAAGGTCTTCGAGCTGTGCGGCGTACTGGCTCTTCTTCACCGAAAGCGTCTCGCTCTCGGCTTCGAGCTCGCCGATCTCGCGGTCGAAGTGCTCGCACTGTCCCTGGTTTTCAAGCACCGAGTTCTCGATGACGGTCATTTCCTTTTCGATCCGGTCGAGCTCCGCGGTGGTAACGGATATCTCTATGTTCTTCTCGCGCTCTATGAGTCCCTTAGCCTTTATCGCCTTCTCCGACGCTTTCTGGAGCGCGGGTACACGCTCCGACAGCGCGGTCTCGGTGTCCTTCAGGCGAAGGTAGTTTGCGTCGGCGCGCGCGAGCTCTCTTTCCGCGTCCGCCTTCTGGTGCAGGAACTTGGAAACTCCCGCGGCTTCCTCGAAGATCTCGCGGCGCTGGCTTCCCTTGGCGTTGACTATCTCCGCGACGCGTCCCTGACCTATGATCGAGTAGCCGTCGCGCCCAAGTCCCGTACCCATAAGCAGCTCCTGAATGTCTTTCAGTCTGCATTTCTCGCCGTTTATAAGGTACTCGCTCTCGCCGGTGCGGTAGAGCTTTCGCGCAATGACGACCTCCTCGCTGTCCACTCTGAGTGCGCGGTCGGAGTTGTCTATGGTGAGCGCGACCTTCGCGAAGCCCATCTGCTTTCGGGTGACGGTGCCGTGGAAGATAACGTCCTCCATTTTGTCGCCGCGCAGCGTCTTTGCGCCCTGCTCACCCATGACCCAGCGCAGCGCGTCGCTTATGTTGCTCTTGCCGTTTCCGTTGCTTCCGACAACAGCCGTCATTTTGGTGTCGAAGTTGAGCACGGTCTTGTCCGCGAAGGACTTGAAGCCCTGTATCTCAAGTGATTTAAAGTGCATTTTCTATCCTTAGTCTTGTTCCTTTTTCCTGTTTTATATCAAACTCAAAGCCGCACTCCCGCAGCTTCCGTCTGTTCTCTTTATTGTGTCCGACCGCTCTGCTCACATTCGCGGGGTCGGTATATACTGTGAAATGCGAGCCGCCGAGCCGCTCCATTTCCGCTCTCATGTCCTTGAGGAAAATTCTCCCCTCGACGATGTCCCGCAGCGCCGGGTGATATACCCCGCCGAGCATCTTTCCTTCGACCTCGGTGCTCGCGTGCAGTCCGAGCCGTATCACGGGTATGTTTTCCGCGGCGAACATTCCGAGCAGCTCCGCGCACAGCTCCACCGTTTCCTCAAACGTGAAGCTTTCGTAAGCTCCCGCCTTGTACAGCTCGCCGAGCTTTGTTCCTTCGAGTATCACTGTCGGGTATATCCGCACAGTGTCTGCTTTCAGCTCTATGAACCGCCGCGCCGTTTCGACGCAGTATTCCGGCTTGTCGCCGTACAGCCCCGTCATCATCTGGAGTCCGAGGGACAGTCCTCTCTCCTTTATCATTCCCGCCGCGCGTTCAACGTCCGCCGCGGTATGTCCGCGCTCGTTGAGCCGCAGTACCTCGTCGTTCATGCTCTGCGCGCCGAGCTCCACGGCGGTCATGCCGTACCTGCACAGCAGGTCGAGGGTATCCGCGTCGATGAAGTCCGGGCGGGTGGAGCAGCGTATGCCGGTGTAAACGTCCGGGGCTCCGGTCACCGCCTCACGGGCGGCTTCAAGAAGCTCCTTCATGTATCCGCGGGGGATACCGGTGAAGCTACCGCCGAAGAACGCTATCTCCGCGGTCATTCCGCGCTCCCGCAGCGTGGGGAGCTGTTCCGACAGCACGAGCCTTACCTCGTCCGCCGTCGGAGCTTTGACTTCTCCGCTTATCGTTCGCTGGTCACAGAAGGTGCAGCGGTGCGGACAGCCGATGTGCGGCACGAATACCGAAATGTTAGTCTGTTTCATATCCCATAAGCGCGAGGGCTTCCTTTGCGGCCGCCTGCTCCGCTTCCTTTTTGCTGAATCCGGTGCCGGAGCCTATTACCTGTCCGTTGAGCAGGACATTCGCAGTAAAGGTTTTATGGTGCGCCGCGCCCTTCTCGTCCGAGATACGGTATCCGATATGCTCCTCGGGGTTCTGCTGGATTATCTCCTGGAGGCTCGTCTTATAGTCGTTGAGCACTATCATGCCGCTTTTCAGCGATTCCACGGACGGCATGAATTTCAGTATGAAGTCCCGGGCGCTGTCAAGTCCGCCGTCCAAGTATATTGCGGCGATAAGCGCCTCGAATGCGTCCGCGAGTATCGACTTGCGTTCGCGCCCGCCGGTGCTTTCCTCGCCCTTGCCGAGCTTCAGGTATGTACCGAGCTCGATACGCTTTGCGAACTTGTACAGCGTGTCCTCGCAGACAAGCTTCGCGCGTATCTTGGTGAGCTTTCCTTCCGGTACGTCGAGCTGGACGAACAGGAACCGTGACACCACGAGTGACAGGACGCTGTCACCGAGGAATTCGAGCCGTTCGTTGCTGTTCGCCTTGCCGTTGACATACGACGAGTGGGTAAGTGCCTTTTCGAGGTATGCGCGGTTTGCGAATTTATATTCGATCAGGGTCTCAAGATCGTTCACTTTCAGGTCTCTCCTTTATTCGCGGCCGCGAATGCCGCAAGCGCCTCGGCTATCTTGCCGTTTACGTCCTGTACGGCGAAATCGTTCGCCTGACGTATCGCGTTCATGAATGCGAGCGCGTCACTGCTGCCGTGTGCCTTTATGACGGGCTTCGCCGAGCCGAGAAGCGGTGAGCCGCCCACCTCGCGGTAGTCCATCTGCTTCGATATCTTCTTTATTCCGCCCATTGCGAAGAGCGCTCCGACCTTGGACAGTCCGCCGCCGAAAATGGTCTCTTTGAGGGCGCGCTTCATGAACTTGCCCATGCCCTCGACCGCTTTCAGGTAGATGTTGCCCGTGAAGCCGTCGGTTACTATCACGTCCACCGCGCCGAGCGGTACGTCTCTTGCTTCGACGTTGCCGACGAAGTTGAGCCCGGACTTGCTGAGCAGCTCATACGCCCCGTGTTCAAGCTCGCGGCCTTTTTCTTCCTCTGCGCCTATGTTGAGCAGACCCACGCGCGGCTTTTCAACGCCCATGAGCTCCTTCATGTAGATGCTTCCCATGATGCCGAACTGTAACAGCATCTCCGGGCGGCATTCGAGGTTCGCGCCGCCGTCGAGAAGCAGGTACTGACCCGATATGGACGGCATTATCGGCACGAGCGAGGGGCGCTTGACACCTTTGAGTCTCCCGACTACCACCGTTCCGCCGACCACGATAGCCGCGGTGCTTCCCGCGCTTACGAACGCGTCAGCCTTGCCTTCGTTGACCAGCCTGAAAGCCCGTCCCATGGAGCAGTCCGCCTTTGCCTTGCGGATATCCTGGGGGTTGTCCTCAATGCGTATCACACCGTTAGCCGGCTCAATGCTGATGCCGCTGCGCGATACTCCGAGAGCGTTTATGCGCTCGTTGATCTTCGCCTCGTCGCCGGTGAGTATCACCTCGATGTTTCTGTCCTTGTACGCGGCAATAGCGTCCGCCGCGCCTTTTATTACTTCGTCCGGGGCGTTGTCGCCGCCGAAAGCGTCAATTGCTATTCTCATTTTGTACCTCTTATTTTTTAGTTTACAGGTTACAGTTTACAGGTTACAGTTGTGGCGGCGGTTACACCGCATTTTTATTTACAGTCAACAGTGAATAGTTCTGCATCGACTTTGCCGGTATATTTAGGGAACCGCTGATTTAATCTTGCACGTCGCTTGCATTGCATATTTAGCCGTCATCTTGCTTGACTTGCGATTTAGATCCGCGCGCGCACCTCAACTGTAAACTGTAAACTGTAACCTGTTAACTAAGAAATGTTATTTCCCGTTCACCGATCGTTCAAGTCCGGCTATCCCTCTCTGCGCTATCGCCTCATATCGCTCCTGCTTGCCCTTGATGCTTATATCGAGTTCGGGGAGTATCCCCATGTTTGCACCCATTGGCTGAAAATTCTCGTTCGGGGTGCTGACATGACGGGCGAGCGCGCCGATCATACAGGTAGGCGGTAAGTCGAGCTGCGACTGTCCGCAAAGCGCCCGGTACAGGTTTATACCGGCAACGATGCCGCTTGCCGCGCTTTCAGTGTACCCTTCCACGCCGGTCATCTGTCCC
>JAFZOA010000232.1 GCA_017550775.1 Ruminiclostridium sp.
AGGCTCTACTGCCAAAATCGTAAAAATGAACGCGATACTTTATGCCGCGAAAGCCTATTGACAGTGAGTATGCGTGTGGTAGGCTGGTAGCCGGGCAGCAGCCCCTTGGGGATGCCTGCCCGTGCTGCCGGACTACCGCACGCATCGAGGCTCACTGTCAATAGGACCGTGGAATAAATTATCGCCCCGAAATCCGTTACGATTTTCGGAGCAGAACCAAAGCAAAACCCGATATTGACAATACCGGCAAATGATGTTATAATAGTTGTGTATATATTTTTGTTATCCGGGAGGACGACACGTTGAACACAAGAAAACGCATCGCGGTATTTGTCGGTCAGGCCGACGAAAGCTATCAGAGCAGATTCATAGCAGGCTTCCTCGAAGGCGCATTCGCCTACGATATGGATGTCTGTGTGTTTGCGATGTACCGGAAATACCAGGATACCACGGAACGTGAGCTCGGCGACTCCAATATCTTCTCGCTCATGGAGCCCTCAATGTTCGACGGCGTTGTGATACTCGAAGATACCATTCAGACTGCGGGTGCCGCGGACGCTCTCGAAGAACGGCTTCACGAAAGCTTCCGCGGACCTGTGCTCGTCGTCGAGACGCAGAGCCGCTTCTTCGACAGCATCTTCACCGACGGCTATACCCCCGTGACCGAGCTCGTCGAGCACCTTATCGTTGAGCACGGATTCAAAGATATCGCGTTCCTCACCGGCAAGAAGTGGCATAAACATTCCCAGGAGCGCCTTAAAGCGTACCGTGACACCATGGCAAAGCACGGTCTTCCCGTCTCGGAGGACAGAGTGTTCTACGGCGACTTCTGGTATCAGAGCGGCGAGAACTGCGCAGACCAGATACTCATGAAGCGAAATAACCTGCCCGAAGCTATCGTCTGCGCCAACGACGGCATGGCGATAGGGCTCTGTAAGGCGCTTACCGAGTTCGGTATCAGGATCCCCGAGGATATCGCCGTTCTGAGCTATGACTCCACCTTCGACGGACAGACTTCCCCGAAAAGCATCACTTCCTCGCTTATCCCCGCCGCCGAGTTCGGAAAGTACTCCGCAGGTTACATAAACAACGCTCTTCACGGACGGACTACGCCCCCGTTCAAGGCGGAGTCCGGGCTTCTCATCGGCGAGACCTGCGGCTGTAAGAATATCACGATGCCCCATTTTGACATGAAGCGCAGGGAATGGGACACCGAGCTTTCCCTCGAAGGCTTCGACTCGATCAACAACATGATGCTTGAAGAGCTCATGGCGCAGACCGAGCTTACCGAATACCTCGGCTCGGTCTATTCCTACGCGTACCAGATAAAGGGCGCGGAGAGCTTCCACCTGTGCCTGTGCAGCCAGTGGAAGTATATGGGTCAGTCCACGGAGATCGCCCCGAAGAACTCCGGCTACCCCGAAAACATGATCTACGCCGTGAAATACAACCGCGACCGCAAGGACGGGCTTGTGGGGCTCGACAGGGCTTTCCCCGTGAAGGATATACTGCCCGCCCTCACCGACGAGCGCGACCACCCCGCCGCGTTCTTCTTCACGCCCGTGTTCTTCAAGGATCTCTGTTTCGGCTATGCTTGTGTAAGCTACGGGAACACCCCCCGGAGCTATGACGACGTTTACCGCCGCTGGATAGGCTCGGTCTCCCACGGGTTTGAGTTCCTCCGGCGAAGCCTTGTCATCGCCGGTATGCAGGACAGACTCGACAAGATCAAGAAGAGGAAGTTCGAGGCCGCCGCCGCTTACGAGAACTTAAGCGACGACGAGAAGACCGAATATTCCATGGTGGAGAAGATACTCGACGAGAACCTTCTCTCGTATCACTTCCAGCCTATCGTGGACACCGTTGACGGCAGCATCTACTCTTTCGAGGCTCTGATGCGCCCGCAGGCGGAGCGGTTCATATCCCCGCTCGCCGTGATTAAGTACGCGGGTATGCAGGGCAGACTCATCGACGTTGAGAAGGCGACCTTCCTCAACGTGCTCCGGATAATCGACTCGGACGAGAGCATACCCGGGAGCTCGAAGGTGTTCATCAACAGCATTCCCGGCGTGATACTCAGCGAAAGCGATCTCGAAAAGGTGAAAGCGTACCTCGGGAAATATTCCGACAGGATAGTGGTGGAGCTCACCGAGGAAGCCGAGCTCAGCGACGCGGAGCTCGACACTCTGAAATCCCTGCTTCGGAGCATGAATGTCGAGATCGCGGTAGACGACTACGGCACCGGCTACTCCAATGTCAACAACCTGCTCCGGTATATGCCGGATTACGTCAAGATAGACCGCGCGCTTCTGAGCGATATCCAGAACAAGCCCCAGAAGCAGCATTTCGTCCGCGAGCTCATAAACTTCTGCCGCGACAACAACATCAAGGCTCTTGCGGAGGGCGTCGAGACCGCCGAGGAGCTTCGCACAGTCATACACCTCGGCGCAGACCTGATACAGGGTTATTATACTGCCCGTCCCGCGCCGGGCTTCATAAGCGGCATTGACGACAGGATAAGAAGCGAGATAAGGACGTACCGCCAGGAGTACCTTGACGGCACACGCAAAGAGTTCTATGTCGCGGGCAAGACCAACCGCGTAATGCTCGCTTCCCTCGTCAAGGAAGGCTGTACCGATATCATCGTCGGACAGGGGACTATGGTGTACCGCGACATAACGTTCGTGGGCAC
>JAFZOA010000021.1 GCA_017550775.1 Ruminiclostridium sp.
ACAATGCTGCTGCGGCGGTAGGTACGGGCGTGGTCGAGGACGGTACCGCGTTCACGACTATCGGTTCGAGCGGAGTTGTCTTCGCGCACACCTCGGATATCTCCATTGACAAAAAGGGTAGAGTTCATACATTCTGCTGTGCGGTACCGGGCTGCTGGCACGTCATGGGCGTTACGCAGAGCGCCGGGCTTTCGCTCAAGTGGTTCAGGGACAATCTCTGCTGGAGCGAAATGGAGACCGCTATCAACATGGGCGTTGACCCCTACTACCTCACCGACAAGGCGGCTATGGAGGTCCCGATAGGAGCGAACCGCCTGCTTTATATGCCGTACCTCAACGGCGAGCGTACACCTCACCTCGACCCGAATGCCCGCGGCGCGTTCATAGGCCTTTCGACCATGCACAAGAAGAAGGACATGATCCGTGCGGTAATGGAAGGCGTATCGTACTCGCTGCGTGACTGCGTGGAAGTAATGCGCGAAATGAACATCAACGTAAGCAACATGATGGCGTGCGGCGGCGGCGGAACTTCCCCGCTGTGGAGACAGATGCTCGCGGATCTGTATGGCTGTCCAGTCAAGACCAGCCAGAACAAGGAAGGTCCCGCGCTCGGAGTTGCTCTGCTCGCTGCGGTCGGCACCGGTATCTACTCCTCCGTTCCGGAAGCCTGCAAAGCTGTCATAAAGGAAGACAAGATACAGAAGCCGATCCCGGAAAACAGCGAAAAATACGAGAAGGTCTACGCGCTGTACAAGAAACTCTACCCCGCTATGAAGCAGACCTTTGAGGAGCTTGCTCAGCTCTGATGTACACGTTCAAGTCAAATATGCACGAAGTCCGGAAGGAGTGATCGTAATGCTGTTCAGCGAACTTGAAAAGCCGTGGCAGGAAGTGTTTGAGCTGGGCTGGATGTCCTTCTGTGAGGGCAACCTACCCATAGGCGCAATAATTGTCGATGACAAGGACGAGATCCTGTCCACAGGGCGCAACCACTATGTGACAAGCAAGAACTTCCCCAATTTCAAGGTGGATCACGCCGAGACGGAGTGCATCCAGCAGCTTGACATCGGGAAGTACCCCGACCTCGGTAGCTATACCCTCTACACGTCCATGGAGCCATGCCCGATGTGCATAGGTACCATTATTATGAGCAACCTGAAACGCGTGCGGGTCGCGGCTCATGACTCATGGGCGGGAGCCTCGGATATCTGCATCAAGAACGCGTATGCCCAGAAAAAATCGGTGGAGGTGGTCTTTGCGGACGACTTCCTCGCGAATATGCAGATAGCGCTGCAGGGCTGCGCGGAGCTCAGATACAACGGTACCGACAGCGCTGTTTACAAGAGCTTCACGGAGATATACCCGCTCGGAGCGTCGGCGGCGTACCGACTCTGGAGCGAGGGTATTGCGGAGAAGCTTGTGAACGGGCGAAAGCCGTTTTCCGAAGTGTTTGACCTCATATCGGAGATGTTTGAATAGTATTGACCGCCCGTGTATTTTTTCCGATACACGGACGGTGTTTATCGGCGGTCACAGATCATAACATTACATTATTACTTCGGCAACTAAAGGGAACCTCTAAAAACCCATTTGAGAGAAAACGCGCCAACCACGCCGAGTACTACGTCTCGGAATTGCTCAAAAGCGTGCATCCTGCACGCTTTTGAGCAATACCTGACGGCTTCGTGCCGTCAAGTCTCCTCACCTTGCGCCGGCAAGCCTTCGGAGCCTTTCCTCGTCTTCGTCGCGGCTGACACATTTTCTCTTTTCAAAGCGTTTTTTAGAGGTACACTAAATATTGTTAATGTCGATATTGTAAATGCCCGTTCTCTCTCCCCGCCGGAGGCGGGGAGAAAGAACAAAAGCACCAATATTTTTCCATATTAATAAAGTACCGCGTTTGACATACGACAGCATGTTGTTGTTTCCGATACGGACGATGTGTTATACTATTATTGTTTCAACTTCCTTCATTTAGTTTCTTCCCCCGACTTCGACGAGGAAAGAAATAACTATGTCTATCAGTCAAAGGCAAAGAACAAAGACCGGAGGTGGATAAAAATGACATACAGCAAAATGACAAGACAGCTTAAGCTGTACTGTTACCTTATAACTACCGAATACCACGGCCCGGAAGATCTTACGCTGCTTTTCGGCTATCCGAATATCCGTATGATACAGCGCGACCTGAAAGACCTTCGCGACTGCGGGCTTGTCACGGATATAAAGTATGACCGCAGGGAGAAGAACTATATCGTGACCTGCGGATATACCGACATCCGCAGCGATGTGCCAAAGCGCCGGTTCGAACACCTCACCCGTTTAAGGCGGCTCGGAACGATAGTGACCGAATTTGAACCTACGGATGAGGACAGGCTCAGCGCCTATGAAGATGAACTCGACGGATACAAGTGGGATATGGAAGAGTATAATTCCGACCCGGAGGGATTCATCGAGAACTGGGGAGAAAAGCCCGTCGAGCCCGAACCAATGAAGTTCTTCGATGTAAAGAAAGC
>JAFZOA010000233.1 GCA_017550775.1 Ruminiclostridium sp.
AAAAGGGTGAGGTAAAGGAAGTCAAGGACGGCTACGCCCGCAACTGTCTTATCAGACAGAAGCTTGCCGTTGAGGCGACCAATGCCAACATGAACATACTCGAAGGGCAGCAGGCTCACGCCCAGCACAAGATAGATACCGAGACCGAGAACGCGAAGCATATAGCTTCCGTGATCGACGGAAAGACCTTCTCCACCGCAGTCAAGGCGGGCGCGAACGGAAAGCTGTTCGGGTCGGTGACCGGCAAGGACATAGTTAAGCTCATCAAGGACGTTCACGGGCTTGACGTTGACAAGAAGAAGATCGTGCTGAAAGAAGACATCAAGACCTTCGGCACCTTTGAAGCCGAGGCAAGACTTTATAACGGCGTTTCCGCGAAGTTCAAGGTACAGGTCACCGAGCTTCAGTGATACGACCGGAGGTAGAGAGTAATGGCTGATCTCGAATATAACGAAAGCGACCTTCCCGGCAACGTCTATGCCGAGCAGGTGCTTTTAGGCTCGATCCTTCTTGAATCCGAGCTTATGACGAAGGTGTCGGACAGGCTTCTGCCCGACCATTTCAGCATAAGGGTGCATCAGACTATCTACGGCGAGATGCAGAAGCAGTTCGTCGCCAACAAGGACATCAACATAGTTACCATTATGGATCTTTGCATGAAGCAGAGCGCTTTCGAGTCTCTGGATCAGGCAAAGACCTATCTTTTCAAGCTCTCCGATCTGGCGGTGGAGACCTCGTCTATCGAGAGCTATGCCGATATCATCGAGCAGAAGTTCCTGATGCGTTCGCTTATCCTTGCGTCGAAGGATATCTACGACAAGGCGGTGTCCGGTACCGAGGACGCCGTACCGCTCCTCGACTACGCGGAAAAGCGTATCTACGACATTTGCAACGACCGCGAGGTCAAGGGACTGATGCACATCGGCACCACTATCCGCGAAACTCTCAAACAGTACGCGTACTATGCCGAGCACCCCGAGGAAGCGAACAAAAAGGGGTTAAGCTCCGGTTTCCCGTCCCTCGATAACATCATTTACGGACTAAACCCGTCCGACCTCATACTTATCGCGGCGCGCCCCGGTATGGGAAAGACCTCGTTCGCCATGAACATAGCCGTCAACGCGACCAAAATGGATCCAGACAAGAAAGTCGCCGTGTTCAGCCTTGAAATGTCGCGGGAACAGCTTGTTTCCCGTATGCTCGCCTCCGAGGGAAGAATACCCTCCGGTTCGCTCAAAACGGGGATAATTGAGCCGTCACAGTGGCGGCAGCTCAGTGAAGCGGCGGAGTTCCTGAACCGCGTCGGGATATATGTGGACGACACGGCAAACATATCTATCGCGGAGATGAAATCCAAGCTTCGCAGACTGACCGGACTCGGGCTTGTGGTCATCGACTACTTACAACTTATGTCTACCGGGCGGCGCGACGGCAACCGTGTCAACGAGATCTCCGAGCTTACCCGTAACCTGAAGATACTCGCGAAGGAGCTCAATGTTCCGGTCATCACGCTGTCTCAGCTTTCGCGCGGTCCTGAGTCACGAAACGACAAGCGCCCCATGCTGTCCGACCTCCGTGAATCCGGTTCGATCGAGCAGGATGCGGATATAGTGCTGTTTCTCTACCGCGACAGCTACTACAACAAGGATGCCGAGAACGTTGACAGCTGTGAGTGTATCGTGGCGAAGAACCGTCACGGTGAGACGCAGACCGTGAACCTGCGCTGGGACGGCCAGTTCACGCGGTTCAGCGACGTGGAGACAAGATATGAAAACTAAGGTGCTGGATGCCGTGCGCAGGTACGGTATGCTGAACGAAGGAGATACCGCGGTGGTGGGCTTAAGCGGAGGCGCGGACAGCTGTGCGTTGCTTCTTGTGCTGCTCGAACTGCGGGAAACGCTCGGGATAACCGTAAGAGCCTGTCATATAAACCATAATCTGCGCGGCGAGGAAAGCGACCGTGACGAGATGTTCGTCCGTGAGCTCTGTGCGCGGCGCGGCGTACCGCTCACCGTGTTTCCGGTGGACGTGCGCGCCTCGGTGGAAAAGCACGAGAGCATAGAGGAAGCCGCAAGACGGCTCCGGTATGACCGGTTCGGGCAGATGTGCGCGGAGGGAGCGAAGCTTGCCACAGCGCATACCGCCAATGACAACGCCGAGACCGTGCTGATGAACCTGATACGCGGTACCGGCACAAAGGGGCTTGCCGGCATTCCTCCGGTGCGCGGAGCGTTTATACGCCCGATAATATTCTGCACAAGAGCGGACACTGAGGAATACTGCCGGAAAAACGGCATAGACTTTGTAACGGACAGCACCAATCTGTCCGACGACTGCACCCGTAACCGCATACGCCACAGGATAATACCCGCGCTGGAGGAGTTCAACCCCTCATTCATAGCCGCCGTTACCCGCATGACCGAGGCGGTGGGCGATGACAGTGCTTTTCTCGACGGGTACGCGTATGAGTGCGCGGAGAGCTGCCGGCGCGGTGACGGGTACGACAGCCGCAGACTTAAAGAGCTTCCCGCCCCGGTTCTGTTCAGGATAATAGCACGGGAGCTGAAGGAAAACGGCGTAGAGCCCTCCCGCCTGCGCACGCAGCAGTGCATCGGCATAATAGAGGCGGGTATGGGCAAGGTAAACCTCTGTAAGAACAAATTCGCGCTGGTACGGAAAAAGGTGTTTTACGTCAGCACCGAGATACAGAATTATCGTACTAAACAATAGAAGCCCGTATTTTTTCGAGATATTATATAAATTTCATAAAATCACCATATTATATGTTGATTTTTTCACAGAGTTGTGATATACTATTTGAATGACAGTTTTATACTGTGTCTACTACCGGAGTTTTTGCCGCAGGGAGCGGAAATACTGTCCGGAATGTGAAAATAGGTGAACAGAATGCATAATGACGTTGAAAGAATACTGTTTTCGGAAGACGAGATAAGAAATGCAGTTGCGGCGCTCGGAAAACGTATTGCCGCAGATGTGTCGGGGAACGGCACACCCCTCTTCATCGGTATCCTTAAAGGCTCGTTCATATTCATGGCGGATCTTGTCCGTGAGACGGGGATAAACTGTGAAATGGACTTTATGATCGCGAAGTCCTACGGCAACTCTACCGTGTCGTCCGGAACGGTCAACATAGTGAAGGACATAAGTGCAGATATTACCGGGCGCGACGTTATCGTGGTAGAGGATATCCTCGATACCGCGCGCACACTCGCCGCGGTGAAGGAGCTCCTGCTTTCGCGCTCGCCCGCGTCGGTGAAGATATGTACCCTGCTCGACAAGGTGACCGCAAAGAGAGTGAGTGACCTTAAAGCGGACTACAAGTGCTTTGATGTAGGCAATGAGTTCGTGGTTGGCTATGGCCTCGACTATGCGGAGAAATACCGCAATCTTAAATATATAGGCGTTTTAAAAAGAGAAGTTTATGAAAAATGATAGAATATTGACTTTCGGAAAGGCGGTTTAAATGCAGTCCAATAAATTCAAAGGCATAATAATCTATATTGTCATCATCGCGCTTCTGGTATGCGGACTTATCGCTATACTCAACAGTATCGCTCCCCGAAGCGGCGACGGAAAGCTCATGGCGTGGAACAAGACCTACTCCGAGCTTCTTGACGAGTTCGACAAGCTCAACGTGAAGTGGTACGAGCTCGATCTCGGAAGCGGTCAGCTCGACTTCCGCACCAAGGATACCGGCGATGAAAGCAAATACCGTTACAGCGTACCGAACGTGAGCCTGTTCGTGAACGACGTGGCGGACTACCGCGTCAGGTACAATGCCGCCAATCCGGACAAGACGCTCGAATTTGACTACAAGCCGATAACCGACAATTCCTT
>JAFZOA010000234.1 GCA_017550775.1 Ruminiclostridium sp.
CGGTCGGTGTCATTGCAAGCTGATAGTCCTGTTCTGCGGTGAGCTGCGGCATTCTCCATCCCGACTGGCTGGAAATTGTCACTCCACTGCCACCCTTGGCGATGACCTTTCCCACTTCTTCGAGCAGTACAGCCGTACCGTAAAGGTCAACTTTCAGGATCGCTTCAACAGGTGCCTGCGATGGCGAAACTCCCGCACCGTTGACAAGATACTTTATCTCACCGAACTCCTGCGCTTTTGCGATCATTGCAAGGATACTATCACGGCTTGACAAGTCCATTTCAAACGGCTCAACATCAAAGCCCGCGTCATTCATTATCTTTGCGATCGTCCGGCAGTTATCCATATTCTTGTCGCCGAGGACTATTTTCTTACCATATCCCACACGCCGTGCGATAGCCATACTGATCTGTCCCGCGCCTGTTACGAGCATTACATCTTTCATTGTCATTGTCTCCTTAATAAGTCGAAGCCCTTGCGAGTGTAAAATACCACTCGCCGTTTTTCTTTATAAGCTCAAAAGTGAGCTGCAACCGCCATGTGTTTTTACCGCCTCCGAATACAGCGGCAGTGACACGGCTTTTGCCTGTAAGCGTCGCCATATTGCCGTTCACCGCAAAACGTGCTTCTTCATGTTCCGCGGAATAATAATTCAGCGTACCGTCCATTATAGCATTGATATACTCAGTCTTCGACTGCCGCATACCTGTCATGTGGACGAGAACAAAGCTGTCATCGTGAACTCGCTCGAGCACGGCTCTGTCCTTGTTTATCATTGCTGTGTACATTTCCTTGTACAGCTTAGCTATTTTCTGTTCGTCATTCATTATTATCCACACAATTATTTCAGTCTGAGATATTCCTCATCGGAAACCGCTTCGCACCACTGCGTACTGCATTCCTCGCCGGGTATCTCCTGCGCTATATGTTGGAACCATGAATCGACTGCGGCACCGTGCCAGTGCTTTACATTTGCGGGAATGTTCACAATATCACCCGTGCGGAGTTCCTGCGGCTCCTTGCCCCATTCCTGATACCAGCCGCGTCCGTAAACGCAGATAAGCATCTGCCCGCCGCAGCTTTTCGCGTGGTGGATATGCCAGTTATTGCGGCACTTCGGCTCGAATGTGACATTGAATGTGGGTATCTGCTCGGTCGTAAGCGGTGCAAGCCAGCTCTGTCCGACAAAATACTGCGCGTAAGCGTCGTTCGGCTTTCCGAGCGGGAATATGCTGTCTCCGATACCCGACGACTCGTTCTCGTTCCATATTTCCTTTGCAAGCCCGAATACTGCCCATGCGTGCGGCCAGCCCGCATAAAACGCAACATGTGTGATTATCGCGGCGATCTCCTTCTGTGATACGCCGTGATTTTTTGCGTTTATCAGATGATATTTCAGCGCATCGCTCGTCACGCCCTGCGACATAAGAGCAACAACTGTGATGATACTGCGCGTTTTCAGGTCAATGTCGGTGTTGTTCCAGTTCTCGCCGAACAGGATGTCGTCGTTATAATGCGCGAAGTCGGGAGCGAATGTGCCGAGTGCTTCTCTGCCCGCGGTCTGTGTTATTCTCTCACTCATTTTCATCACCCTGCTTTACATACTCGCAAGCGCCGTTATTTCACTTGCGGAAGGATTTACCTTGCCCTCAATTATTTCTGCGGTCGGAGCACTCGGCTGTAAAAACGTGACTGCTTTTCCAAAGCGGCTGCCGCCCGATGTTGCAAACAGGATTATGCGCTTGCCCGAAAAGTCATAGCTTTCAAGAAATGTGTTAATTATCGTCGGCGCGATATACCACCATACGGGAAATCCCACATATATCGTATCATAAGCCGCTATATCCGCGCTCTTGTCCGCAAGTGCGGGACGGGATCTATTATCGGACATCTCAACGCTGCTGCGGGACTGCTTGTTCTGCCAGTTGAGATCGGCTGAAGTGTAAGGCTCTGCGGGCTTTATCTCATACAGGTCGGCATTCGCTGCTTGTGCGAGCTTTTGTGCAAGCGCAGCTGTCCTTCCGCTTGCCGAAAAATATGCTACTAATTTTTTGTTCATGATCCTTTTCTCCTTCAAATATCGTCTCTGATGAAATGTGTAGGCTGCCACGGCTCTTTTTCCGGCAGTCCGTATTTCTCTTTTCCGAGAGCGACAGACTTCATCAGGAATGCCATATTTCTGGCAAGAGTTCTCATGGTCTGCAAACCCTCGGCATCGTGCGCGGCCTGTCCCGCCTCTCTGCCGTGAACGCTGTTCCAGTACTGGCTTGAAGCTATTGGCATCCCGCATATCGTGAAATACTTGTTAAGCTCGTCGAACGTCGCCGAGCAGCCGCCGCGTCTTGCTACCGCCACACTTGCTCCGACTTTCATAGTTTTGTCAAAATGTGAGCTGAAAAACAGTCTGTCAAGGCAAGCAATGAGCGTCGCGTTCGCCGACGCATAGTAAACCGGCGAAGCTACAATAAGCCCGTCAGCCTCTTCAAATTTCGGTGCCAGCTCGTTCACAGCGTCGTTGAACACACATTTTCCGAGCTCTGAGCATTTCCCGCAGGCAATACAGCCGCGGATATCCTTGTTTCCGATCTGACATACCTCTGTCTCGATACCTTCGGCTTCAAATGTCTTTACAAGCTCGCTGACGGCAATAGATGTGTTGCCGTTCGGACGAGGACTTCCGTTTATTATAAGTACTTTCATTCTGTTTCTCCTTCGATATTCGTGCTTTGTGACTGTTTTTCTCTTGTTTCTTTTTCCTACACTATTATTTCAGTCCGGGACATTCTTCGTTATCAAACTGACTTCTTCGCCCAATCGGCGACCTTGCTCTTTGACTGCTCGGATTCTGCGCCGTGTATGGAAAGTCCCGGCTTTACAACTGCGCCCTTGCATAACGCTTTCAGGTCGCGCTCGCTGCCGCCCATGCCGCTGCCCTCGTTGGTGCAGAACGGAATAACAGTCTTGCCGCTCCAGTCAAGATTTTCGAGAGCCGTGAACATACACATCGGCATCGTTCCCCACCAGTTCGGATAGCCGACAAAGATAGTATCATAGCCGTCGATCTCCGGGGACAACATTATTTCGGGACGAGCCTTTGCGCGAAGTTCCGCTTTAGCTTCCTCAATGCAGGTCATGTAGCTTTCAGAATACGGCTTGACTGTATCGACCTCGAACAGATCGCCGCCGACCGCGTCCTGTATATATTCGGCCACGCGCTCGGTGTTGCCCTTTGCGATAGTCTTTATGCTGCCGTTCCAGTAGTTTTCGCCCTTGCGGGAATAGTAGATTATTAATATTTTAGACATTTTGACACCTCCGTTATTTATGTTCCGTACACCATATAAGATAGTCGAGCCTATCGAGCACTGCCTGTTCCTCGTGTATCGTGTCGAGAAGTGATTTTCTGGCATTCCGTAAAATCCGTACCTTTTCGGCACAACATCCGCCTGCGCATTTTTCAAGGAATGACTTTACCTGTTTGTCGGTCATTCCGGAGCGTTTCAGCGTATCGGCAAGCTCCTTGTCGGTTATTTCGGGTATTGTCACATTCATGCTGTCACCTCCAAGAAAAAAGAGTACAAGAACCTTAACTTTCTTGTACTCATTATAGCACATATTTGTCAATATGTAAAATGCTTATATTCTATACTTTGGTATGCTCAGAGTGTATACTTTTGATTTGATTCGATTACTGAGAGAAATCAGATAATATGAAGTGACCCCTCTTGCAAAGCGTGGATTACTCTGCTAAAATAAAAGTGAAAGAAATCAGCCGAGATACCACATACAAGGAGGAGTCACCATGAATAGTATAACATATATCGGGCTGGATGTCCATA
>JAFZOA010000022.1 GCA_017550775.1 Ruminiclostridium sp.
ATCGTCGTTGACACCGACGCCGCGCCGCTTCCCGACGACGCGAAAAAAGATGATACCCCCGGCAGGAAGACAAATGAGACATCGACAGATATCCCCGCGGTCATATTCGTGAGCACAGCGGGTGCGGCTGCTGCGGCTGGTGCCGCGGGCGCATCCGGCAAAATCAAAAAGGACAACAAGAAGAAATCGACCTTCCGTCTTGCGATAAACAAGCAGTTCGGCGATACGATAAGAATGCAGGGCAAGCCCGAATTTGTCTATGCGCGTATCATCGAGGTCACGCCGGAGGGGCATGAATTCACACGCGAAGACCTTTCCGAAAAGATCAGGATATACGCGGGTAGCGCCGGCATAAATGTCGAAGAAACAGGAATGATCGGCGGCTACAAGTCCGCGAGAGTGTTCGCACCGAAATCGGACGAGGTGGAGTGCATCGTCTCGTTCCGCTTTGAGTACGAGGGCAACAGCTACACCAACAACGTGCGATTCTGGCTTGAGGAGCCCGGAATACTCTTCTATCAGGAAAACCTTGCTCTCCCGGCGAAATACGACAAGGAAGCCGAGCTTCCGTTCACCGTGACCGGTTTTGAGCCGGATAAGGCGACGGTAGAACTCAGAATGTCCGAGGGCGCGCCGTATCATGTACAGCTCGTTGAAAGCGAGAACGACCCCTCAACGCACTGGGCGGTGCTTACCGACATCTGCGACAAGGATCAGGATGCCGGTACAATGCTCGACTGCTATCTTATCGTGTCCGTAACGGACGGGGAAGTTACGATCGAGGAGCAGTTCCCCGTGACCCGCGTAGGTCTCGGACTGAACTTCGCTATGCCCGCGCTGAACTGCTTCCGCATACCGAAGAAATCCGCGGAGGGTAAGCGCTGGGACGAGCTTACATATTCGGACTTTGAAGCCGCGACCACCACCGCGAGAGTTGTGCTGATCCTGTTCGACGAAGAGCAGCAGCGCATAATTCAGATGCCGGCAGACCCGACATTTGAGCTTACCCCGATCGTGAATGACGATATCTCAAAGGAGCGTATCGACGGGCTCGGGCTGAAGACCAGGCTCACGAAGGTCGAGAGCGGCTATTCCGAAGTAACGTTCTTCTGCGAAAAGGGCTGGCTCGAACCGCCTGTGCGCCTGTTCATGAACATAAAGGCAACGTGGAAATACGGTGAGGGCGACAAGAAGGAAACTTACGTCTGCGAGAAGAAGGTGCTGATGCGTTCGCAGCCTCTGCGCGAATACAAGAACGAAAATATGCGCACGGCAGCCTATAAGACTGACAAGGAAAGATTCGAGCTGCTTGACAGAATGACGGACATGATCCTGCACAACAACTGGTTTGATGAGCTTGAAGAGCTGTACGCCCGCGCTTTCCTGATGATGAAGTATTACGACTACATCTACGGATATGACGATCTGCAGTTTGAGCAGATCCACGGCGCGTTCATGAGCTATCTCGGGTACCGTCAGGCAAAGCTCGAATACGCCGCCGCGAAGGATAACTATCAGGCGGATAAGAAGAATGACGATCTGCTCCACGAGATAGCGTTCCGTGCCGGCGCGATGAACAGCAGCTGGACAGGCATCATTTCGCGTATCGCCCTCGGTATCGGCACAGCCGGCGGCTCGGAGATCTTCCTGGCACCGCTGGATATCATAAACTCCGGTGTTGAATACCAGATGGAAAATCTGCCGGAGGAGCAGACCACATGGGGCAAGCTCTGGGCGGGCGTAAAAGCTCCGGTTATCAGTCTGGGTATCGGCTATGCTTTCAAGTTAGGCGGCTGGGCCGGCGGCAAGCTCGTAAATGCGGGAAAGGCTGCTTACAGAGCTACAGCAAAGGCTGTTCCGAAGATAGCGAAGTACACCGCGGACAAGGTCTCGAAATCCGCACTGCTCCCGAAATCGCTCAAAAACGGCATACAGAAGGCTTCGAAATATTTCGACGAGCTTGCGGAGAGTGTACCGGAATGCGATCCCAAAGGGCTCAAGGGCAGCGCGTCGGCTGCTCAGGAAGCTATGGAACAGGCTGTGCTGCGCGGTGAAGCTTCTGCGGACGACATCATAAAGAGCCTTTCCGGCGACCTTACACAGCTTGAAAAACTTCAGGTGGCAGCCGTGGAGGCAGGCAACAAGGAAGGTGCCGAGCTGCTTAACGGATTGAAAGCGGCGATAGACAATTACCGGCTGTCCGGAAAATCGCCGATGACGGAAGG
>JAFZOA010000235.1 GCA_017550775.1 Ruminiclostridium sp.
GAGCACTTTGTCTCTTCCCTTGGGGTCAAGTCCCGCAGCCGGTTCGTCGAGTATCAGCACCTCCGGCTTCATGGCTATCACGCCGGCGAGAGCGACTCTTCGCTTCTGACCGCCCGACAGGTCGAACGGTGAGCGTTCGAGCAGCTCGTCGGATATCCCCATAGCCGCCGCCGCCTCGCGTACCGCCTTGTCGGTCTCCTCCGCGTTCATGCCCATGTTCGTGGGACCGTAGGCTATGTCCTTATAGACAGTCTCCTCAAAGAGCTGGTACTCCGAATACTGGAACACAAGCCCCGCGAGAAAGCGTACCGCGCGGATATCAGCGCTCTTGCCCCAGATGTTCTTTCCCGCGATATATATTTCACCCGAGCTGGGCTTCAGAAGCCCGTTGAGGTGCTGTATCAGTGTTGATTTGCCGCTTCCGGTATGCCCGATAACGCCGACGAACTGACCCTTGCGGATGCTCACGCTCACGTTATCCACCGCCACCGACTCGAAGGGCGTTCCCACGCTGTACCGGTAGGTAAGGCGCTTCACCTCGGCGATATACGGCACGCTCTCGTCCTCGGGCTGCGGTTCGGCGGGCTTGCCGGTGTATGTCCCGTGGGGGAGTTTCAGAAGCTTTTCCGCGCACTCCTCCTCGTTGAGCACGTCCGCCGGTATGTCAACACCCTTCGCCCGGAGACGGCGGGCAAGCTCTGTTACCTGCGGCACGTCGAGGGAGTGGGCTTTGAGCTTATCCACCTGCGCGAAGACCTCACGCGGGGTGCCGTCCATGATGATCTTGCCGTCGTCCATGACCACAACTCTGTGCGCCTGAACGGCTTCCTCCATGTAGTGAGTTATCATGACGATCGTAACGCCCTGTTCGTTGAGCGTTTTCACCGTTGCCATGACCTCGGCGCGGCCTTTGGGGTCGAGCATGGAGGTGGGCTCGTCGAGCACGATGCAGTCAGGCTTCATGGCGAGAATACCTGCGATCGCGACTCTTTGCTTCTGACCGCCGGAGAGCTGATGAGGGGAATGTTCGCGGTACTCGTACATATCCACGAGGCGAAGCGCCACATCTACGCGCTTGCGTATCTCCGCAGGATCTACCCCTAAGTTTTCGAGCGCGAAGGCGACATCTTCCTCGACGACGGTAGCAACGAGCTGATTATCCGGGTTCTGGAAGACCATACCGACGGTCTGACGGATATCGAACAGGAGATTTTCGTCGGCGCAGTCCATGCCGTTTACGAGAACCTGACCGGAGGTAGCGGTGAGAATGCAGTTGAAATGCTTTGCGAGGGTAGATTTCCCGCAGCCGTTATGTCCGAGAACGGCGAGGAACTGACCTTTGGGGACGGTGAGGTCGATACCGCGCAGGACTTTGTTTGCACCGGTGACATTGCCGTCCTCATCGAAGGTCTTATATTCAAATTCGAGGTTTTTAACTTCAATAATGTTTTCCATGCTGAGTTTTGTTCTTATCCCTTTTGTTGCTTTCCCCGCAGGACGCGTGGGGAGCATTTTTCTTTATCTGTATTGTAATTCCGCATCAACGGCTTTATGATCCGGCTGCCACGCGGAATAAATCCGCGGTCAGGCAGCAGTTGCGACGGAAGAAGTGAACGCTAAAACAGCGCTACAGCGGTATTCCCGCAGGGTATCGGCAAACCTGTCCTCTCGACGGGAAGCCCTATCTCCTCCGCGGATATGTCCGCCCGGAAGCGCTGACCTACCGTCATGCGGAGCAGGTAGCCCATGACGGAGGGTGAGAGTCCGGTGGTGTAGCTGTTCAGCACCACGAAGAGCGGGTTCTCCGACAGCACCTCCGTACAGCGCTGCATGAGCTCGTAGATACAGTCTTCGAGCTTCCAGAGCTCTCCGTTTGTACCGCGGCCGTAGCTCGGCGGGTCGAGGATAATGCCGTCGTAGCGGTTCCCGCGGCGAATTTCCCGCCCGAGGAACTTCATGGCATCGTCGGTTATCCAGCGTATCGGCCTGTCGGAAAGCCCGGACAGCCGCGCGTTCTCCTTGCCCCACTCCACCATATTCTTCACCGCGTCGAGGTGACAGACCTTTGCTCCCGCGGCTGCGCAGGCGAGGGTCGCTCCGCCGGTGTAGGCGAACAGGTTCAGAACGCTTATCTCACGCCCCGCGCTGCGTATCAGATCGCCGCAGAGCTCCCAGTTCACCGCCTGCTCCGGGAAAAGCCCGGTGTGCTTGAAGCCGGTTGGCTTGACGAGGAAGGTGAGCGAGCCGTACCTTATGTTCCAGCTCTCGGGGAGCTTTTTGCGGTAATCCCAGCTCCCGCCGCCGGTCGTGGAGCGGTTGTACTTCGCGTCGGCGAGTTCCCATTCCGGGGCGGGGGAGGGGTTCTTCCAGATGACCTGGGGGTCGGGGCGGATAAGGGTTACGTTGCCCCACCGTTCAAGGCGGTCGCCGGAGGAGGTGTCTATAAGGCGGTAGTCCCGCCAGTTTTCAGCAATTCTCATAATTTACCTATCTGTAATACCCGTTCCCATACGAAAACGCGTCTATCGTCTTTCTCACCGTTTCGAGGAAGGATCTCTCCCCCACGGTGTTGACCTTCATCAGCATAGCCTGACTTCCGCCGGTGGTCGCCGCGCTTATGAACACGCGACCGTCGGACTCGAACAGCGTTACCGACATTGAGAGCCGGTTCCCGCCGAACATACTGTACCTCTCATACACCCGCACCGAGCACCTTGCCCCGTTACCGTAAAAATCGGACGATTCTTCAAGTGTCGCACTTAAGCTTCCACCCATGACCGAGTTGTGTATTGCGTTGAGTATGATGTTGAAGTCGCCGTTGATCTCGCGCTCTATCTTTGCCATGTTATCTCCGTTCAGTTGAACTGCGCCCTGACAGTATCCGCGATCATGTTCGTGTACTTCTCCACGAGCTCCGCGTCCTTGCCCTCTATCATCACGCGCACGAGCGGTTCTGTGCCGCTCTCGCGCACGAGCACGCGTCCGTTCGAGCCGAGCGTTTCC
>JAFZOA010000236.1 GCA_017550775.1 Ruminiclostridium sp.
AGTTGCCGCGGGCTGACCACCGCAGGAAGCGAGAGCAGCCGTGCCGAGAACGAGCATTATCGCTGCGGCGGTTCTTAACTTACGGAAGATTGTTCTGTTCTGCATAGTAATTCTCCTTACTGTTCGTTTTCGTATTCCTTTGAGGAATATATGCTGTATGAGTTTTTACCGCTTTCCTTCACCTTTTTAAGGGCTTTGTCAGCGTTTCTGAACAATGTGTTGTAGTCTCTTCCCGAGTAGGGATAGATAGCCGCGCCGACGCTTGCGGTAACGGATATCTGTTTTTTCTTCGAGCTGTATGTGTCGCTTATCTGAGAACATATAGCCTTTGCCTTGCTCTCGATGATATTCATGCCGACGTTACGGGCTTTAGAGGAAAGATGCAGAAACGCGGCGAATTCGTCGCCCCCTACCCTTCCGACATAGTCCATATCGCTGAACACGATACAGAGCTTCTTGCCGATATCCGCGAGTATCTCGTCGCCCATTGAGTGACCGAACTCGTCATTGATCGCCTTGAAGTTGTCGATGTCTATGATGTATATTGCGAACAGGTCGCTGTCGGACGCGCCTTTAAGCTTGTCGTTGACCCTGGTGTAGAAGGCGCTCTTGCTGAATATCCCGGTCAGCGGATCGACCTCGGAACGCGAAATGAGACGCTGCTCACGGTTCATCTGCTCATCGGCATTGATAAGGCTTCCGATCATGCGCTGAGGCGTTCCGTCATGCGCACGCGCGATATTGCCTTTCATACGGAACCAGCTGTATGTCCCGTCGATACACTTTATCCGGAACTCGCCCTTGATCGTGGTCTCGGTGCCGTTTCTCAGGTCGAGCAGCCGCGATCTGATCTCCTTGTCTTCCTCGTGGATAAGATTGATGAAGCCGAGGGTCTCGGCTCTTGTGAACTCGCTCTTGGGAGAGGAGATGACGCTGTCGGTGCTTCCGTCGAGGGTGAGCGTCTGCTTCTGGAAGTTGTAGTCGAAAATGAGATCCTGCGTTTCTACCGTAACGAGCTTGAAGCGTTCGTTCTTAAGGCGTATATCCTCGTTGTTCTTGATAAGGTACAGAATGGAGATGAAGGAAAGCACGAACGCGAATGATATCGCAAGCACAAGCAGCAGCACATCGTAGGACACGGCGGCGGTCTGCTCCGAGATCACCGTTCTCGGGAGCACGGAAGCGAAGTACCAGCCGTGAACGCCTATGGGAGTCACGGTCACGATGCAGTCGCTCTCGCCGATGCTGCACTCGTTCACCGTGCTGTTACCGGATACCGGCTTTGCGACAGTGGTGTCGGCAAACAGATTGGTAACACGGCGAAGGCTCGCCGCAGCATTCTCCGATACCGCGAGAACATCACCGTTTCCGTTGACGAGGATGCTTGAACCGGAGTTGGTGGAATCGGAAACGTTAAGCAGCTCGGAAAGCTCGTCATGCGCGAATGTTCCGAACAGCACTCCGACCGATACCCCTTTCTGGGTTATGGGAAGCCCCACCATGAGCACGTCATGACCTTCCTCATCGGTAAGAATATGGTTTGAAACTGCGGTCTCACCGTTCAGCGCGGTCTGGAAAAAGTCCTTAAGCAACAGGTTGCCGGAAGATTTGCCGTTGTAGTTGATAGTCGCACCCTCGGCATTGGCAACGCCGATAGTGTTGAACGCGCCAATGCCTCTCATGGACATGACGGTGTTCTTCATGGCGTTGTAGTCGCTCACATCCACGCCTTCAAAATAGCGCACTTGAGATTCGAGCATTACGAGCTGGTCATCAAGCTTGGTTGCAAAGACGGTGGCAAGAGCCCTTGTGTTTCCGACAAGATAAAGTTCGTTTACGGCGGCAACTTTTCAGTTTATGCTGTGTTCAAACCATATCAGGGTAAAAACAAGCACAGCGACGGTAGCGACAACGGAGAGAATGGTGGGAAGATGGTTTTTCCTGTGTTTCAGCAATTAAGATCTCCTGTATAATAGCATTATATAGTAATACACATTAACTATTATACATATATTACAGTTGAAAGTCAAGTCCGATACCGCGATATTGATATTTCTCACAAAAAACAAGCCGTATCAAGGTGTTTTTGACGAAAAATTAGTTCGCAAGGTTACACAAAGGTTACACTTTGCAGCGGTGCTGTGTTATCCGAAAGACTTGCTATCGCTCGGGACAAAGCGCACAAAAAACTTGACAAATCCTGTGTACGGATATATAATATATACTGTATATTTGTCCGTCAACTATCCGGTAATAGTATCAACACCGCACCTGCTCACCCGGGCGGGTGCGGTTTTCTTACCCGGAGGGCTGTGAGGGACTGCCGGAAAAGGAGGATCTGAATATGAAAGGAATAATTCTTGCCGGAGGAAGAGGAACACGACTTTATCCCATGACGAGATCCGTATCGAAACAGCTTCTCCCCATTTACGACAAGCCGCTGATATACTACCCGCTGTCCGTGCTGATGCTCGCGGGGATAAGAGAGATACTCGTCATATCGACACCTCACGATCTTCCGCTCTACAAGGAGCTTCTCGATGACGGGAGCAGGATCGGCATCGGGATAAGCTATGCGGTTCAGGAGACCCCCGGCGGACTTGCACAGGCGTTCACTGTCGGTGCGGATTTCATAGGCTCGGAAAGCGTTTGTCTCATTCTCGGCGACAATATCTTCTACGGCCGCGACCTCACCTCGATACTCAACAAAGCTATCCGTGAGCTTGACGGCGCTACCATATTCAGCTTCCCGGTAAAGGATCCGTCGGCGTTCGGTGTCGTGGAGACCGACGGGGACGGCAATGTCATCTCGCTCGAAGAAAAGCCGGCTGTGCCGAAGTCCGACCTCGCCGTTCCGGGGCTGTACCTGTACGAAAGCGACGTTGTCGAAGCCGTGTGCGGTCTTAAGCCGTCGGCACGCGGAGAGCTTGAGATAACCGACCTCAACAGGCTGTACCTCGAACGCGGAAAGCTGAAAGCCGTTCGTCTCGGACGCGGTATGGCGTGGCTCGACACAGGCAACCCCGATGCTATGCTCAAAGCGTCGAATTTCGTCAAGGCGGTACAGGATATGCAGGGCTTCTACATCTCCTGCATTGAGGAGATAGCGTGGAGGCGCGGATTCATAACAACGGAACAGCTAATAGCAATAGGAGAAAGCCTGAAACACACAGATTACGGGAAATACATACTCTCGCTCGCCGGAAACGGACGGCTTTCCGGAGTATGAACTCACCCGTATTGACAACGGCAATGCAAGGCTGTATGATCGGTATGTACCGGACAGCTCGTCCAACGGCTCATTTTTCTTCGGAGGAAAAACATGAAGATCATATTCAACATCGCGCCCTACACGGGCAAGGAGCTTCAATACATAGAAAAAGCGGTAAAAAACTATAATATCTGCGGGGACGGCGAGTTCGGGAAGAAGTGCGCGGCATGGTTCTCCGAAAAAACAGGCTCGTCGGTACTTATGACGACCTCGTGTACCCACTCGCTCGAAATGGCGGCTATCCTCTGCGGCATCGGAAAGGGCGATGAGGTGATAATGCCCTCGTTCACCTTCGCTTCTACCGCGGACGCTTTCGTTCTTCGCGGTGCGGTACCGGTCTTTGTGGATATACGCCCCGACACCATGAACATAAATGAGGAGCTTGTCGAGTCCGCCATCACCCCGAGAACCAAGGCGATAGTGATGATGCATTACGGCGGGGTAGGCTGTGAAGTTGACCGGATAAACGAGATAGCCGCAAGATACGGGCTTGACGTTATCGAGGACGCGGCACAGTGCGCCGGGGCTCTTTACAAAGGCAAGCCGCTCGGCACCATGTCGCGGTTCGGCTGTATGAGCTTTCACGAGACCAAGAACCTTTCCATGGGAGAGGGCGGCGCTCTTTTCATAAACCGACCCGAGGATCTCGAAAAAGCCGAGATACTCCGCGAGAAGGGCACGGACAGAAGCAGG
>JAFZOA010000237.1 GCA_017550775.1 Ruminiclostridium sp.
TCCGACTCCGAAACATTCCTAAGATATACGGCATATTCGTGTTCGCAAATCTCACAGACAATATCGCCGGAACGGAAGTTAAGTCCTACGATCTCTTTGAACGCTCCGAGGATCTGTCCGGATGCATTGCCGCCGTATTCCCCGCCCGTCTTCCCGAAGCCGTCGAGCTCGACGATGAGAAGAGCACCGCTTCCCTCAAGACAGGGTGCGTTTAATAAGTCTTCGGCTTCTGTGCGATCTTTTTCTGTCATATTTTTTCAGCTCTCTTTCAGATGTTTTATTTGATTTTATCATATATCTACATAAGTGTCAATGGTTTTATTCGGTCAATACGGAAAGTGTTCGGATAAAAGTGAACCGAATTATTTGTATTATGTGTAATGATATTGTGTAAAACTACAGAAATTGGACTTTTCGTCATTACCCGACAAAAAATGCTGTTGACAACATAAAGCCATGATGCTATAATGTATCAGAAAAGAAGACCGTATCACAAGCCCGTTATTACAGAGCAAAAAATACAGCCGGATAACGGAACTGAAAAAATAAATAAAACAGATACGGACAAAAGAAAAGTAATGTGTAACAAAAGAAAACGAAAGGAGAACAACATGAAAACAACACTGATATTTGCCGGCTCCGGTGAGACCTATTTATCGGTGGTATTCAAACAAGGTGAGATCACGCACAGGAACATAAAGCAGTACAGTACGCTTTATTATGCCGATATCACCGACTCCGATAAAGACGGTTTTTCCGTCAGGTTTCATCTTCCTTATTTCAGGAAATTCAACAAGAGCGGTTTTATCTCAAAGCAGAGCGCGCTTAATTATGAGCAGGATATCCTCGACGCTCATTTTGAAGAGTATCTCGCGGAAGATCCCGACGAACTGTACGAAAACGATGTCCCCTCTCTCTGTCAGACAGGGATAGCATGACACTAACGAATAAAGCGGTATTTCTCATAACTGACGGGAAATACCGTTTTTTCAAAAAAAGCTCAAAATCTATTGACAACATAATGCTAAATATGTATAATTAAAGTAAATAAACAGGCGATCGTGAAAGTCGAAGCGTAACTCTCCTTTCTTTCGGGAGGCAGAGAAATATGATAAAACTTTTATTTCTTGTAAAATGGAGAAATTTCAATTTTAGAATTGTAAAAATGCTTTATCTGAAGACATTTCAGATTTTTACGATCGGCTAAATTATAACAAAAAAACGGAGGAAAAAACATGGCAAGACCCAGAAAAACAGTAACAGCCGAAAAAGCTGTTGAAGAAAAAAAAGAAGTGATCAAGACCGCAGAAGCTCAGGCTGAAAAGGCTCCCGCAAAGAGAGGACGTCCTCCCAAGAAAGCTGTGGAAGCTAAGGCTGCCGCAGAGAAGAAGGTCGTTGAGAAAAAGACTGCTGAGAAGAAAACTGCTCCCGCAGAGAAAAAAGTCGCAGAGAAGAAAGCTCCCGCTGCTAAGAAAACTGCCGAGAAAAAGGCTGCTGCAAAAAAATCTCCTGCTGTTAAGAAAACTGCCGAGAAAAAAGCTCCCGCAGCGAAAAAGACAGCCGAGAAGAAAACTACCGGTATCAGCGTCGTATTACAGTACAACGACAAGGAAGCGGATATCGAGCAGATCAAGAGCAAGGTGACCGAAGCGATCAGGAACAGCGGAAATCGCGTTTCCAAAGATCTCATCATTTACATCAAGCCCGCAGAGAATGCCGCTTACTATGTCAACGGCGATGAAAACGGAAAAATTGATCTTTAATGCCTGCGAGCCAATCTGACAGTTGGCTCGTTATCTTTTCAGGAGAATTGTCGAATTATGAAAAAGTATGTCAGCAAGATTATTTTTGCGATGATCGTGGTCGTTTTCATCGTATTCTGTGCAATACAGGCTCCGATAACCTCTGCGGTCAATTCTCTCTGGTCGCTGCTCCCACCGATCGTCGCTATCGGTCTCGCACTGATAACCAAAGAGGTTTATTCCTCACTGTTCATCGGTATCGTTACGGGCGGTGTTCTGTACGCGATATCCAACGGTCTCGGATTTGAAGGCGTGTTCAACACTGTAGTCAACGACGGTCTGATCTCAAATATCTCGGACTCCGGAAACGTCGGTATTCTTGTATTCCTCGTTGTTCTCGGCATCATCGTGGTGCTTATGAACAGAGCCGGAGGAAGCCGTGCTTACGGAGAATGGGCTGCGGCTCACATCAAGACCCGCAAGGGTGCCTGCATTTCAACTTTCCTGCTCGGCGCTCTGATATTTGTGGATGACTATTTCAACTGTCTCACGGTAGGTTCGGTTATGCGCCCCGTAACGGACAAGCACAACGTATCCCGTGCAAAGCTCGCGTACCTCATAGACGCAACAGCCGCTCCTATCTGCATTATCGCTCCGATATCCTCATGGGCGGCGGCGGTAAGCGGTACGGTTGACGGTGTTAACGGTATCCAGCTGTTTGTTGACACTATACCTTACAACCTCTATGCGATACTGACTATACTTATGGTGATCTTCATTGCACTCTCCGACACAGACTACGGTATGATGAAGAAGCATGAGGACAATGCTAAAAAGGGCGACCTTTTTACGACACGAAAGAAGGTATATCCGGACGACGATACCCCCGCTCATACCAAGGGAAAGGTCATCGATCTTTTGTTGCCGGTAGTGGTTCTTATCGTTATGTGTGTACTCGGAATGATATACACCGGCGGATTTTTCTCCGGCGCGGATTTCATCACAGCCTTTGCGGATTGTGATGCTTGCTACGGGCTTGCACTCGGTTCTATCGGCGCGCTGCTTATAATCATCGCGTACCTGATGATCCGCGGTGTGATGAATTTCGGAGAATGCATGGACTGCATTTCGGCGGGATTCAAGCAGATGGTACCGGCGATACTTATACTCACCTTCGCGTGGAGCTTGAACTCCATGACCTCGATGCTCGAGGCGGGACCGTTTGTATCTGTTCTCGTTGACAGCGTTACCGAGATACAGGCGCTTCTTCCGGTGATACTTTTCGTTGTTGCTATCGGTCTTTCCTTCGCAACAGGTACATCGTGGGGAACATTCGGTATCCTTATCCCGATCGTGACGCAGGTGTTCCATGACGACCTCGCACTCACGGCTGAGACGGGTGTTATACCGGAGATCGTTATAATCTGCATTTCCGCGTGTCTTGCGGGTGCGGTATGCGGCGACCACTGCTCACCGATCTCCGATACGACTATCATGGCTTCTACGGGTGCACAGTGCGACCATGTCAACCACGTTTCCACACAGATGCCGTATGCGTTCACAGTCGCAGGTGTCTGCGCAGTGGGCTTCCTGATCGCAGGATATGTTTCCAATGTATTCGCGGTTCTCGGTATCTCGATAGCTTTGATGATCGCGGTACTGCTATTTATCAGATTAATGTCTAAAAGAAAAAAAGCTTCCGCTGTAAGTTCGGAAAGCAAATGATGTATTCACTCTCCACGCGAAAGCGTGGAGAGCTTTTGTTTCTCACAGCTCTTTCTTAATCTTGTTAAGCGCACCTTTTTCAAGCCGGGATACCTGTGCCTGACTTATACCGATCTCATCCGCGACCTCGACCTGTGTTTTCCCTTGCAGGAATCGCAGGTTGAGTATCTTTTTTTCCCGGCTCCCGAGCGCCGATATCGCGTCCTTAAGCGCAATTTCGTTCAGCCAGTTCACATCGTCGTTGTTGTCGCCGATCTGATCCATAACATATACCGTGTCTCCGGATTCCGAAAACACCGGTTCATATAACGAGATAGGTTCGCTCACGGCTTCGAGCGCGATAACAACGTCTTCCCTTCTGCATCCCGTTTTCGCCGCGATCTCTTCGATAGTCGGCTCACGTTTCAGTTCCGACGTGAGTGCTTCTTTCGCCTGCATCGCTTTGTATGCAGTATCTCGCAGAGAGCGGCTCACACGTATCTGTCCGCTGTCACGGATATGTCTTTTTACTTCACCCTCGATCATCGGTACGGCGTATGTGCTGAACTTCACGCCGAATTCCACCGAGAAATTATCTATAGCCTTTATCAGCCCTATACAGCCTACCTGAAACAGATCGTCCGGGCTTTCACCGCGCCCTGCAAACTTCTGTATCACGCTTAGCACGAGACGGAGATTACCGTTGATAAGCTCCTCGCGGGCTTTCATATCTCCCTGGGCGGTACGTTTCAGAAGCTCGGTCTTTTCGGTCTCCGAGAGCACTCTCAGCTTTGATGTATTGATTCCGCTTATCTCAACTTTCCCGTAATACATACCGATGACCTCCGATATTGGATTGCAAGAAAAGTATTGACTGAGAAGGTTCGGATATTCCCGTTACATTCTGGTAATATTTAGCGGTCGTTCTTCTTTTACCTTATGTTCCCAATTAGCAAACAAAAAAGTATTGCAAAACTATCCAAGTTGTGATATAATATATAAGAATATGCGCAATTTCCGTTTTTTCTGCGAAAGGACGTGCTTTTTTGAATTACAGACTTAATCTCGGAGCATGGCGAAAGGTGTTCGCCGTTCCGTCCTGTGTTGCGGACGAGCATCACTTAAAGCTTGCTTCCGGTACACAGATAAAGGTCTTGCTTTATATGCTCGCTTATCCCGATGTCGGTATCCGCGAGGACAATATCGCGGCGGAGCTCGGAATAAGCAAGGAAGATGTGTCGGACGCGCTCATGTACTGGACGGACGCGCAGGTGCTCTCAAACGAGGGCGGCGAATATTATCCGTCCGGGCATGAACACGTTCCCGCAAATGCACCTGTTCCCGTACAGGAGCCTGCGCCCTCTATGTCCACTCCCGAAGCAAGAGCTGCGCTGTCGTCCGAGACCCATTTCCCGCCAAAGGTGATAGCGGGTGCGGTAAACGGAGACAACGCCGTGAAGTACCTGTTCGAGACATACCAGCAGCTCGCGGGACGGCCGCTCAAGCACTCTGAGCAGCAGACGCTGATGCTGCTTGTCGAGGAAGTCGGGCTTCCCTGTGAGGTAGTGATGATGCTGGTGGAGTACTGCTTCAAGATAGACAGGGCGACCCCCGCATACATGAAGGCTGTCGGACGAGACTGGATAGAAAACGGCATCGACGACATTCCGAAGGCAGAGGAACGAATACAGCTTCTGCAATCAAAATTTACCGCCGAAAACAGACTGAAGACAAAGTTCGGCATGTCCACCGCGTTCTCTCCGAAGCAAAAGCAGATGATAGAGGAATGGTTATCTATCGGAGTGACCGAGGCTATGATCGACGAAGCATATGACATTACGCTCAACGGCACCGGAAAGCTTTCTTTCCCGTACATGGACAAGATACTGCGCAAGTGGATAAGCGAGGGCATCACCGATCCGTCGCAGCTTTCCGCACCAAAGAAAACAGAAAGCCTGCAGGAAAGCGCGCCCTCCTACGATACCGATGAGATCGAACAGCGCACTCTGAACAAGTACAGAAACCTTAAATAGCGAGGGATATAATGGGATTTGAAAACAAGTATTATACCAGAGCGGGAGACGAAATAAACCGCGTCTATCAGAAAAACCGGACACTCGAAAAAATGCGGTTGTCAGAGATAAAACAGAAATTTCCGGAGATCGCAGAATACAGATCGAAGCTTGCCGGCACATCGGCAAGGCTGCTGATGATGATAGCGGGAGAAGACGAGAATATAAAAGCTAAACTTACAGCGCTCGAAAAAGAAAACCTCGCGCTCCAGGACGAGATCAGAAAATCGCTTGTGAGCCACGGCTACCCCGCAGATTACCTTGACCCGATATACGACTGCAAGATGTGCCGTGATACAGGTGTTGTGAACGGAAAGCGGTGTGTATGCTTCATGAACGAGGTCAGGAAAGCCGCTTCCGACGAAATAAACCGCAGTTCCCCGCTGAAGCTGTGCAGATTTGAGGATTTCAGTCTCATGTACTACGACGACAACACTGTCACTCCTTACGGTGCCACGGCGAGAAAGATCATGGAGTATAACCTTACCGTCTGTCGGGAGTATGCGGACAACTTCCATATCCCGTACAACGGGCTTATACTGCGCGGAAAGACCGGCCTCGGGAAAACTCACCTGTCGCTCAGTATCGCGTCAGTGGTGCTCGACAAAGGTTACAGCGTGATATACAGCTCCGCTCCCGATCTGTTCAGGACTATCGAGCGTGAACATTTCAACCGCGCCGCCGAAAACACCGACACTCTCGGTGCCGTGATACGGGCCGACCTGCTTGTGCTTGACGACCTCGGCGCTGAACTCGACAACAAATCGGGGTTCTACTCTCACACGCTCTACAATATCATAAACGACAGGAACAACGCTTCCCTTCCGACGATCATCAGCACCAACCTCGAAAACAAGGAGATAGAGACCCGCTACGAGGAACGTACATACTCACGTCTGTCAACCATGGAGTCGCTTATATTCACAGGAAGCGACGTGAGAGTAAAGAAAGCGGCTATGCAACAGTAAAAATATTGTTTGCTCGGGAAGCAATCAGAACCTAAATTTCAGGAGATAATTATGAGA
>JAFZOA010000238.1 GCA_017550775.1 Ruminiclostridium sp.
AGTTTTGTCGCTTTAAGGACACGAAGCTTCGTGCGTCCCTCGCCGCCCCGGTAACAGCGGCATTCCATAGCAGTCGCGAGTTCGTTCGCGCGCTTGAATGAGTTTATGAAAAGCGGTATAAGTATCGGCGTCATAGCTTTCGCGCGCTTTATGAGACCGCCTGTGTCAAGCGAAGCTCCGCGCGCTTTCTGCGCCATCATTATCTTGTTCGTTTCCTCGATGAGCGTCGGTATGAACCGAAGAGCTATCGTCATCATCATAGCGAGCTCGTGAACGGGGAAGTGCAGTTTTTTCAGCGGTGAGAAAAGGCTCTCAATCGCGTCCGTAAGCACGATCGGCGAGGTCGTGTAGGTGAGAAGCGACATTCCGATAATAAGGAAAAATATGCGAAGCACCATGAATGCCGACGTCTCAAGCCCCTTGCGGTAGATCGTGATCACCCAGAATGCAACGAGAGGGTCGCCCTCGTCCTTGACGAAGATGATATTCAGCACCGCGGTAAATATTATTATCGGAAGCACCGGCTTTATGCTTTTTAAGATAAGGCTGAACCTTATCTCGGAAGCCGCATACACCATAAACATGAATATGCAGGCTATGCCGAGACTGTAGAAGTTCTGCGCGACGAAAAGCATAACGACATACACGGTGACAAGAATTATCTTGAACCTGCTGTCCATACGGTGTATGACCGACTTTCCCGGGAAGAACTGACCGATCGTTATATCATTTAACATCTGTTATCTCCAGTATTCTTTCTTTTGCTCTTTCAACGGTGTAGATATCCTTTCCAATATCCATGCCGCCGCTTGCGAGAAGGTGCGAGAGCCGCGAAATCTGCGGTATCCCGAGCCCTATCTGCCGTAATTCCTTTGTCCTGCTGAACACGGTGTCCGTGTCCTCATAGCAGAAAAGACTTCCGTGGTTCATAACGAGTATCTTTTCCGCATATTTCACTATATCTTCCATGGAATGCGATACGAGAAGTATCGTCGTTCCCGATTTTTTGTGGTATTCGCTTATCTCTTCGAGTACCGTGTCGCGGCCTTTCGGGTCGAGTCCCGCGGCGGGCTCATCGAGAATGAGCATCTCGGGCTTCATGGCGATAACTCCGGCAAGCGCGACTCTTCGTTTCTGGCCGCCCGAGAGGTCGAACGGCGAACGTTCGAGTATCTCCTCGCTGAGTCCCATGGTCTCCGCGGCCTCGCGCACAGCCCTGTCGATCTCTTCTTCCGACATTCCCATATTCGTGGGTCCGTAGGCTATATCCTTATAGACAGTCTCCTCGAAGAGCTGATATTCCGCGTACTGGAACACAAGTCCCGCGAGAAACCTTACTTTCCGGATATCGGTACCCTTGTCCCAGATATTCTTCCCGTCTATGCGTATCTCGCCGCCCGTGGGTTTAAGTAGCCCGTTGAGGTGCTGTATGAGCGTCGATTTGCCGCTTCCGGTATGGCCTATGACACCGACGAACTGCCCCTTTTTGATGCTTACGTTCACATTGTCGACCGCGGTAGCCTCGAACGGCGTACCTACGCTGTACTTATACGTGAGGTTCTTTACCTCCGCGATGTATGGCTTTCCGTCGTCCGGCTCCGGGAATGAAGAGCCCCGCGCCGCC
>JAFZOA010000023.1 GCA_017550775.1 Ruminiclostridium sp.
CCCCACCTGATGGACTTCCGCGAGCGCATCAGGGTGAACGGCATTTGTGTGGACGAGCAGTTCGTCATCGACTTTGTAGTTCAAAAAGAATGCAGCTACACTAACCAACGGCAAAGAAATATCGTTTGATATTCTTATCACAGCGGTCGGAGTAAGACCGAATACCGAGCTTGCGGAAAGCGCGGGAGCAAAGGTCGAACGCGGTATCCTGACGGACAAAAAACAGGCTTGCAAGGGCGTGAAAAACATCTACGCAGCAGGCGACTGCACAGTGTCCGAGGACATCACGACAGGCACTTCGCACATCATCGCGATAATGCCGAACGCGCACGATCAGGGGCTTGTCGCAGGTCGCAATATGTCAGGCGGCAAGGCTGTTTATGAGAACGCGTTCCCGATGAACGCTATCGGATTTTTCGGACTTCACATAATCACCGCAGGAGCATACACAGGCGACTGCTACGAAGAAAACGACGGCGAAAATGTCAAGCAGCTGTTCAGCAAAGATAACAAACTTAACGGCTTTATTCTCATGGGCGACAAAATTAAAAGAGCGGGCATTTACACCGCTCTGATACGCGAACAGACAGACCTCACGACCGTTGATTATCAGCTGCTTTGTGAGGCTCCGCAGCTCGCCGCGTTCGCAAGAGAAAAAAGATTTGAAATTCTATCGAAAGGAGAGACTGCGTAATGAAAATAAATGCCGAAAATCTCTCGTTTCGGGAGCTGAATGAAAAAATAAGAGCGTCGCACGGACGCAAGGTGACGATAGAAAATATGCTCGGTCAGCGCTACACGGGAAGCGGCTGCACGGGCAAGGACATCGAAATTCATGGCATTCCCGGGAACGCTCTCGGCGCATATCTGACGGGCTCGGACATCACGGTTTACGGCAACGCGCAGGACGCAGTCGGAGACGCGATGAACGACGGAACTATCACCGTTCACGGCAATGTCGGCGACGCGGCGGGCTACGGAATGCGAGACGGAAAGATACTTGTGAAGGGCTCTGCGGGCTATCGCGCGGGCATTCACATGAAGGAATACATGGAGAAGAAACCGCTTATGGTCATTGGCGGAAAAGCAGGTGATTTCCTTGCGGAATATCAGGCAGGCGGGCGTATAATCGTGCTTGGTATCGGGTACGAAAACACCTGTCCTGTGGGCGATTTCTGCGCGACCGGAATGCACGGTGGAGTGATGTATATACGTTCGGAATACGAGCCCGATCACCCCGAACAGGTCATCTGCGAGGACGCGACAAAGGACGACATCATGGCGATAAAAGCGGATGTCGAGCTGTTCGCGAAGAAGTTCGGCTTTAACGCAAACGAGCTGCTGAGCTCGCATTTCTTCAAGCTTACACCGAACTCAAACAGCCCGTACAGACGGCTTTATGTGAACAATTGAAATTGTTCACAAATTAAGAATGCAGAATTAAGAATTAAGAATTTTCGTTGTTGCTTTTATGCGCGCTTCCTTGCGCGACTTTGGCAACAACTATAGCAGTATCGTGCTGTTTCACGCTTTGCGCGTTATCTGAATTGTGACTGGAGATGCAATTTCGATTACTTCGTCACGATCAGAATAATATCCGCGGAGCGGATACCACAATTCTTAATTCTTCATTCTTAATTCATAATTGGAAAATCGCTTTTCTTTAAAGGAGAAGAGACTATGGAAACCAAATCCCTCTTCGTCACCGGCGGCGTTGTGTCGGGACTCGGAAAGGGAATCACTGCGGCATCTCTTGGGCGTTTGCTGAAAGACCGAGGTCACCGCGTCACGGTAATGAAATGCGACCCGTACATAAACGTTGACCCCGGCACGATGAGCCCGTATCAGCACGGCGAAGTCTTCGTGACCGATGACGGCACCGAGACAGACCTTGACCTTGGACATTACGAACGCTTCATCGACGAAAACCTGTCCGTCAACAGCAACGTCACCACCGGTAAAATTTACCAGACCGTCATCAACAAGGAGCGCCGCGGAGACTATCTCGGAGCCACCGTGCAGGTCGTTCCGCACATAACGAACGAGATAAAGGAGCGCATATACAAGGCCGGTGAAGCCGCGAACGCCGACATCGTTATCACCGAGATTGGCGGAACCGTAGGTGACATCGAAGGCACGCCGTTTCTTGAAGCTATCCGACAGGTAGGGCTCGACAAGGGACGCGCGAATGTGATATACATTCACGTTACTCTGCTGCCGTTCATCAGCGGCTCCGAGGAGCTCAAAACGAAGCCTACGCAGCACAGCGTAAAGGAGCTGCTCGCAGTCGGTATTCAGCCGACGATACTTGTCTGCCGCGCGGACTGTGACGTTCCCGAAGATGCGAAAGCGAAGATCGCGAACTTCTGCAACGTCCGCAAAGAAGATGTGATCATCAACCGCACTGCGTCGTCACTGTATGCCGTGCCTCTGATGCTCGAACACGAAGGACTTGCGGACAGTGCTTGTCACCACCTCGGACTTGAAAACGAGAAGCCCGACCTGACGGCGTGGACGGAAATGGTACACCGTCAGGAGCACGCTGAAACACCGCTGAAAATAGCGATAGTCGGCAAGTACGCCGCGCTTCCGGACGCGTATATCTCGGTTATGGAATCCGTTCGTCACGCAGCATTCGCGCAGGGCGCAAAGGCGGAGATAAAGCTGATTAACAGCGAGGAAGTCAATGCGGAAACAGTGTCCGATCTGCTCTCCGGCTGCGCGGGAATAATCGTTCCGGGCGGCTTCGGAAACCGCGGCATTGAGGGCAAGATTGAGGCAGTGAGATACGCACGAGAAAACAAAGTTCCGTACCTCGGACTGTGTCTGGGAATGCACATGGCGGTCATCGAATTTGCGCGCATCGTGCTTGGATGGAGCGACGCGGACAGCGCGGAATTTGCCGAGACTGCGCATAACGTTATCGACCTGATGCCCGACCAGAGAGGTGTCGATATGGGCG
>JAFZOA010000239.1 GCA_017550775.1 Ruminiclostridium sp.
AGCTTACCGAGGAGATACTGTCCGAGCTTTACAACGACGAATCCACCCTCACCGACGCGGCGCCGTTCATCGCCTGCTACGGCGGGGTGATAAGAAAAGCCGCTGAGGAATACGACCGCTCCGGCGGACTTACCGGCGTTCTCAAAGGGAAAGAGCTGTACGGTGTGCTGATGAACTGCGATAAGAACGGCACCGGGGAGCTTTCCGGGATCGCGCTCGACATCTACCGCAAGCTTATCGCGAGCCCGTCGGTGCGCGAGGTATTCGCGGCGACCTTCGACAAGGAACTCTATGAGCGCTACCGCAGCTATGACGGCGGCAAGGACAGAGGCTGGGTGGACGCACAGCTCAACCGCCGTCTCACCGACGAGAGCCGCGCGAACCTGCGGTACAGCGTTTTCCAGCCCAACAACAGCCTTTACTGCATGGGCAACGCGGAGCTCGGATTTGTGAAGAAGATGCTCGGATTTGAAGACCCGGGCTTCAATACCGTCCATGTGCGCGACGTTACAAGCGTGTCCTACGAACAGCTCGCGGTGTACAACGTTCCCTCGCCCGACAGCGTGGTATATGTGAACGAATGCCGCAAGGTGTATGACGGCTTTGTCGCGGAGCACGGCGACAGCGTGTATATCAACAGGAACGCGGAGGTGCAGCGGTAACATGGAGGAATACATCAGAAACATCGCGGCGATACGCTCCGCAGACGGTAACATAATGCTGTCGTGGGTGTGGCCGTCGGGATACAGCTGCGTGAGAGTGGTGTTTCTGCACCGGCTCGGCGGAAAGGACATTAAGACCCTTTCTCCGGCGGAGCTCGGCGCGGCATCGGACCTGTGCTTCATGGACGAGTTCCAGATCGCGGGAGGAAAGTACGTTTACCCGATCGGAGCGAACGACGCGGGACTGCTCAAATTCCGCGTGTACTGCTGCGACAGCCCGGAACAGACGGACTTCGACAAGTGCAGCGCCCCCGTCAGCATCACGGGGATCACCATAAACGTGCGGTACAAGACCTCCGCAAAGAAAAGCGGGAAGACATACAGGAAATTCAGCTTTACCGTCACTGCCGACGCGAACATACCTACCGGCTCGCTCGCGTACAGGATAAGACCTTCCGGTGCGTTGTACACTATCAATACCGCACTTTCCTCCGGCACTACGGAGGTGGGTCCGGTGATACTCGGCATACAGGAGGATGCGGTGCTTGAGCTCGCGCCCGGACATGAGGAAGAATTCGCGATAACCGCCGGATAGGAGAATACCATGTCAGTCAGAAGATGCATATTCTGCGGAAGACTCATCGACCTCGACAAGCAGGCACTGTTCCGCCTTCCGCCCGACCGCACGCGAAGACCCGATGCGGTGTACCGGCGGTATCTCGCCATTCGCGGCATTACCGGCGAGGATCACAACCTTCCCGACATCTGCGGCATAGGCTCGCCGGAGGTGTCGATGATGATAATTGAGAACGGCAAGCCGGTACTGGTCACAAAGACCGGGCGAAATACCGACACTCTGATCTGCCCGACCTGCCACAACGAGGTGCTCAGAGACACCTATGACACCACCGTAAACTCCACCGTTATATTCGGCGGTAAGGACAGCGGCAAGACCTCGCTGGTGCTGGAGCTCGCAAACGAGTGCATAACCCGCCAGTTCTCGCCCGACGACCGGTACAGGTACTTTTTCAGCGACAAGACCTATGACCCCGAACTTATAACCGACGCGGCGCAGAAGGTGAGAAACGGCGAAAAGCCCGACGACCTTCGCAGACCCACCGCGATATACCGCGTGACCGGCGCGTCCAAGGGCTCGACAACGATATGCGACGTTATGCATGACGTGTCGGACGACGACCTTAAAGACACGGACTCGATAAACTTCACGCTGCCTTTCGCGGCGTTCTCAAAGCATTTCGTGTACTGCATACCCGCCGACAGGCTCGCCGCCGCGATAACGGAGCGTCCGGAGAGCAGCGACATGGAAATGCGCATGGATATGTACAGGATGATCGAAGCGTGCAGGTACGCGGAGATCCCGCCGATACTCGATCTGACGGTGACAAAGCTTGATCTTGCGGAGAAGGCGGGCGGTGCCGGAGCGGACATCATGCGCTGTCACGCCGACGAGCGCACGCTGAAAAACTACATATACACCGCTTACCCGTGTCTCAGCGAGTTTGAGAGCTTCTTCCCGACGGTACACGCCTACGCGGTATCGGCGGTCTCACCGGACATCGGCGGCGCGGACGCTTTGCTTCCCGGGAAGCTATACATGAGCATTTTCGAGTGATTCTAACGAGAGTGAGCAGAATAGGAAATGAGCAATAACTACGATCAGAACAGTACCTACGACATTTTCTGTCC
>JAFZOA010000240.1 GCA_017550775.1 Ruminiclostridium sp.
CAAGAAAGAAAAACCGCGACCGGCATGCCGGTCGCAGAGCCCCGGAGGGAAAAGATCCCCTTACGGGTCTTATTCCGGACTCCGAGAAAGAAAAACAGCGACCGCTTGCCGGTCGCAGAGCCCCGGAGGGAAAAGATCCCCTTGCGGGTCTTATTCCTGACTCCAAGAAAGAAATACAGAGCCAGCGCGCTGGCTCTGTGCTAATGCTATTTTTATCTTTATCTCTTTTAAGATAATAGTCTTGTTCTGGCATTAGCTAATTAGTATCTGTTCTTCCAATAAATATAACAAATACGATCACAGGAAAAACTGCATATTTCCTTTACGGTCACACATCTGCGGCTTCATCAATTGTTCTGTTGTTACAAAACGTCGCTCGTATTTACAGTGTAATTGTTCGCAATTTCTTAAAAAGTAACCTATTATTCTTCATAAATTGTTTGGTTTTTCCGGTTCAGACTCAGAGAAAATAATGTTGTGATCGTATACATAGACCTTCTCGAAGTCCTTCTTTCTCCCGTTCCATTTCATAGCAGGCACGAGAACTATTGATGTCACCTTTTTTCCGCCCGTCATCTTATAGTCGTTTATGTAGCATATATCAACGTAGCGATCCAGCACAGCCCCGGTCTTTTCTATGACCTTCTTAAGCTTATGAAGCCAGGTGGACTTGCTTTTATAGTTCTCCTCCCTTTCTCCGAGACGACCCATGATATCGCCGACCTCGCCTTTGCTGTCTATAAAAGCTATGCGATGAGATTTCCCGAGCCTGTTCAGATTTTCAAGCCGCTTTACGAGATAATGCTTTATCATTATCATTTCTTCGTTGTCGCTGAACTTCCTGCCGGCATCAAGAAGCTCAACCGGCACCTTTATTATCTGCTTCAAAGGCTCTGCGTACTCAAACAGCGGCGATTTGCCTGCCAGTTCAAATTCCGCAGGAAGCTCTGCATCGTCCCCTACCCCGTCCGGAAACAGCTCACCTATACCCCTGACATCAAGTAGACTGCCGGATATTTCGCTCTTTCTGTCGGTAAGACCGCGCGCCTTATTCTCGGCTTCACAATTTATCGTTATCTTCATGGCCGCAAGTCTGTAAAGGCTTTTCCAAAGAATACGCTTTTTCTCTCCGGTAAGCCTTATATGTTTTCCGGTCATGCGATACAGAAGTTCGCCGAGACTTATCACGATCTTATCGGAAGCCTGTTTGTCCAGATACACCGAATAGACTGCATCTGAAACCACCGCGTCGAAGTATGTGAGCGGTTCGCTCATTTCCTCAACAGTATATGACACAGTGATATTTTCGTTATCCTTTGTATTCCGGCTTACTCTTACATTCTCCTTTTTGCCTTTTACCGGCTTGTTATTGAGCAGCGAATCATACCACAGCTTTGTATTGTTGATATACAGCGAGGCTTTTGTATACCCGATATGACGCGGCTCACGCAGCGCAGAGAACGACGTATCCTCGGCAGCCTCTTCACTGCGCTGTACAAAGCAGTCAAACTCCGCGTAATAATCAAACGGAACATACGCGCCGGAGCTTTCCAGTCTCTGTTTCATGACTACGAGCTCAACATCTCGCGGTGATCTTGCACTCTCCGCTTTGAAAACGGAACCGTTCATTTTTCCGCCGTAACCGTCATTTCTCCTCACAGCTCTGTACTGGAGACCTATCAGGGTGTCCGCGGAATATTCGATCTTACCGGTCTCCTTGAACGAGTCGCTGTTGATATGTCTCTGATAGCTTCCTCTGTTAAGGCTGCTTATCAGGAACACACAAAGGTTCTGTTCTTTCGCAAGGCTGTGAAGCATATCTATGTCGCTGTCCACCGCCGCCCTCTCATTCCCGGCAATTATATCCTGATGCCTGATCTTCTGTAAGTAGTCGATTATCACGACCGGCCTTGGCGCGTCTTTTCCTATGTGTTCGATAACGTCATTCACGAACCTGCATATCTCTTCGCAGTCCATCGGGTCGTCCCTCACATACAGTCTGTCTATCACAGGGATACTCCCGGAACGGCTGTCCGAAAGAAGCTTGGTAGCATCTTCGACGACGCTACGTTCTTCCGCGCTGAGGCTTTTCTTATCGAGGATCCGTATAGCGCTGACGGCGTGCTCCCTGTCATTCATCAGAAATGTGTTGCGGCTTATAAGCTTTGCAAAAATAATGCTCTTCTGCATTTCAAGAGAACAGATGATAACGTCCCTTTCTCCCGCCGCGATGTTAGCGGCAAGCTGGAACGCAAATGTGGATTTACCGAGGCTCGGCTCTGCGCCGAGATATGTTATTCCCGGAAAAAGTCCGCCGCCGAGCGCTTTGTCGAGCATGGGAAAGCCGGTCTCCACCGGTTCTATGATGTTTCCGCCATTTACGAACGAATCAAGCACATCTCTCATGGTCGGTATCCTTTTATCCGGAGTTACCGATACCGCGGCTGAAGAAGAGGCGGACCCGCCTTTCAGCGCCGTGATCTTTTCATCCATTTATATTCTCCTTTCATTCATGCGAAAACACACATTCCTGCCGCACAGTCGCCGGTACACCTTTATTATATACCCGCAGAGAACGGTTGTCAAGTTTTCGCTGTGCGGTGATACCGCCGCCGGAACGGTCTTGCAGCTTACAGCGAACAAAAAGCTTGCTTTTTTCCGAGTATTATGTTATAATGAATAAGTATATATGGTCCGGAGGACATAATGTCGCTCCGGCAAAACAACAAGGAGGTAAGATATGGCTTCACATTACCCGTTCTCTAAGGTCACACCGATGATCGAAGAGCTTGCTTCGTACTGTCAGGGCAACGGCAATATCGCCCCCGAGCTTTACCTTGAACACAACGTTTACTGCGGACTGCGCGATCTTGACGGCAAGGGCGTTCTCACGGGGCTGACGGAAATTTCGGAAATAGTGTCAAAGAAGGATGTTGACGGCAAGCTTATCCCCTGCGACGGCGAGCTTTACTACCGCGGCATCGACGTGAGCGAGATCATAAAAGGCTTTACAAAAGACGACAGATTCGGGTTCGAGGAAACGACATACCTGCTGCTTTTCGGAAAGCTCCCCGACAGAGAAGAGCTTGACGAGTTCATAAAGATGATCGGGACGTTCAGACGGCTGCCGTCTTCGTTCGTGCGTGACATCGTGCTCAAATCCCCGAGCGAGGACATCATGAACACCCTCACACGAAGCGTTCTGTCGCTGTACGCATACGACGACTTCCCGAACGACCTGAGCATACCCAACGTGCTCCGCCAGTCGCTGGAGCTTATCGCGCTGTTCCCACAGCTCATCGTGTACAGCTACAAGGCTAAACGCTACTACATCGACGGCGACGGACTTGTTATCCACCGCCCGAAGAAGAACCTCTCCACCGCAGAGAACATTCTCTACCTGCTGCGCGACGACAGCAAGTACACCAAGCTCGAAGCGAAGGTGCTCGATGTTGCGCTGGTGCTCCACGCGGAGCACGGCGGCGGTAACAACTCCACCTTCACTACCCACGTCGTCACCTCCTCCGGCACCGACACATACTCGGCTGTCACGGCGGCGCTCTGCTCACTCAAGGGTCCCAAGCACGGCGGCGCGAACCTCAAGGTCATGGGAATGTTCGACGAACTGAAAAAGACCGTAAAGAACTGGAATGACGACGACGAGATAACCGCCTACCTCCAGAAGCTTCTCGACAAGGAAGCTTTCGATCACAGCGGACTTATCTACGGCATGGGTCACGCGGTCTACTCCATTTCCGACCCGAGAGCGCAGATATTCAAGAAGTACGTCGAAAAGCTCGCGGCGGAAAAGCAGATGGAAAAGGAATTTGAGCTGTATTCGGCGGTAGAGCGCCTTGCGGCGGAGCTTATCGCGAAGAAGCGCCGTATATATAAAGGTGTCAGCGCGAATATCGACTTTTACAGCGGGTTCTGCTACTCGATGCTCGGGCTTCCGCTGGAGCTTTACACACCGCTGTTCGCGGCGGCAAGGATATCCGGCTGGTCGGCGCACAGGATCGAGGAACTTGTCAACGGCAAGAAGATAATCCGTCCCGCATACATGAACGTTCAGCCGCGCACGGATTATATACCGCTTGATGAGCGAAAATAAGCAAACCTGAAGGATCGGGGGTGAGGACATGGGCTTTGAGCAGTTTTCGGACATTTCCGACTATAAGAACTGGCTCGAAATAGAGCCGATAGAGATAGGTCTCTCGGGTGAGAATAAATACCATATCATGCGCAACAACGGCGTCGAGCTTATACTTCGTGCCTCGGGAATAGAAAACTACAAGCGCTACTGTGAAAGCGCCATGTTCTCGCAGTATATACACGAGCGCCTCGGGATCAATATGAATCTTCCGATAGAGGTCGCCGCCTGCTGCAATGACACGCTCGCATACACGCTCTACACATGGGTGGAGGGGCTCAATGCGGACGAGAAAGTGGTAAATCTTCACACGCCCGATCAGGCGCGCTTCGGAGAGAAGGCAGGAGAGCTCCTTCGCAGGATACACAGCGTAAAAGCTCCGAAATCGGTGCTCCCGTGGGACGTTTTCTACGGCCAGCGGCTCGACGAGATAATAGGAAGATTCCGCCTGACCCGTGTTCGGTTCAGCGGTGACAACAAAACGATAGATTTCATCGAAAACAACAGAAACCTGCTTGCCGGCAGACCCCAGACCGCTCTGCACGGGGACTTTCGCTCCGGTAACATCATTCTTACCGGCGAAGACGAGTTCGGTATCATAGACTTCGGACGCTGGTGCTGGGGCGATCCGTACATGGATTTCCAGTGCATACGCCGTTCCTGCACCGCACCCTTCTCCCGCGGGCAGATAAACGGCTACTTCGGCGGGGATATCCCGTGGGATTTCTTCCCGCTCTTAGCGCTGTATACCGCCGCAGACCTGCTCCGCAGAATAAACGAGGCTTACGCCTTCGGCAGACAACTGCTTGCAGATACCGTTGCCTTCGCGGAAAGAACGGTGCGCGAATACAACAGCTTTGAAGGGCTTGTACCGGACTGGTACTGATGAAATTTAAGGATAGTCCTGCGGAAAGGCGGTGACAGCGTTTGAAGAACATCATACTTATCGGAATGCCGGGCTGCGGCAAAAGCACAGTCGGCGTAATACTCGCAAAAACGCTCGGTATGCGCTTTGTCGATACCGACCTCATAATACAGCAGGAACAGCACGACCTGCTCCAGCGGCTCATCGAGCGCTACGGCGTAAAGCGATTTGAGCAGATGGAGGAGGAAGCTCTGCTCTCGGTCATGGACACGGAGGATACAGTCATAGCCACCGGCGGGAGCGCGGTGTTCTGCGAGCGCGGCATGAACTTCCTGAAGCAGACCGGTGTGTGTGTTTACCTCGCGGTGCCGTGCGACGAGCTCAAAAGACGGCTCAGCAATATCCGCACCAGAGGTATCGCCGCTGCAAAGGGCATGACGATAGAGGACATATTCGCCGAGCGCAGCCCCTACTATGAGAAGTTCGCGGATATCCGCATAGACTGCGACAAGCTTCACATAGAGGAAATAACCGAGATCATCACCGAAAGAATGAACGATGAAGAGCACCGATAACATCATATACAGAAACGAGATCAAGTACCGTATCAACGGTGCCGCGTACCACATACTGCGCGGACGGCTCGGCGCGCTCATGCAGCCCGACCTTCACGCAAAGAACGGAATGTACCGCGTCACGAGCCTGTACTTCGATGACATATACCGGAGCGCCTACTTCGACAAGATAAACGGCGCTCTCAGACGAAAGAAGTACCGCATACGCGCCTACGACCTGTCTCCGGACGTGATACATCTCGAAGAGAAGGTCAAGCACAACAGCGTCGGCTACAAGAAGAGCATAAGCCTTACCCGCGAACAGTACCGGAGCATTCTGAACGGAGATTACTCCTTCCTTGCGGACGAATGTTACGCCGACTCCTCCGGCGGGGATATGTTCGCGTCAAACAGCGCCGCGCACCTTTCTCCGGCGGTGATAGTGGACTACATAAGAGAGCCGTTCACCTGCGCGGCGGGGAATGTGCGCGTGACATTCGACATGAAGATATCCGCCTGTACGAACGGCTACGATATGTTCGACGGAAACTGCATATACGAGGACGTTATGCCGGACAAGGACATTGTTCTCGAAGTGAAGTACGACAACTACATACCCGAGTACATCATGCAGGTGCTCTCCGGCATATCGACGCTGCAGGAGTCGGTCTCGAAGTATGTTCTCTGCATAGACAAGCTCAACCAGCGGTATTACTGCTGACAGCCGGGACGGACTGAAACACCCGATACGGAGGAACGATATGGAAATGAAGGCAATGAGCATACTGAGCGAGACGATAGAGCTTTTCGGCGACGATCTCAACTTTTCCGCACTCACACCCGCGGGGATAATCGCCGCTATGCTGACATCGCTTATCTGCGGCGTGATAGTATATCTCGTGTACCGCTTCTGCTACAGAGGCGTGGTGTACAGCGACAACTTCAACATACTGCTCGTTATGATAACCACGATAACCGGCTTTATCATCATGACCATAAGCTCGAACGTGG
>JAFZOA010000241.1 GCA_017550775.1 Ruminiclostridium sp.
AAGACCGGGACCCGTGCTTATTGACGTTCCCATGGATGTTCAGCTCATGGAAACGGAGTTTCTGAACCCGGACAAGGTGGAAATACGCTCCTACAAGCCGACCACCGAGGGCAACAAGCTCCAGATAAAGCGCGTTGCGGACGCTCTCGCAAAGGCACAGCGTCCGGTGTTATGCGCGGGCGGCGGGGTGTTTTCCGCAAACGCGAAGGATGAGCTCGCACAGCTCGTTCACAGGTGCGATATCCCCGTCATCAACACGATGATGGGCATAACCAACATTGACATGACCGATAAGCTGTGCTTCGGGATGCTGGGAACGTACGGCGTCAAAGCCGCAAATCACGCAGTCGGGAAGTGCGACCTGCTTATTCTGCTCGGTGCGAGAATGGGCGACAGAGCCGTTGTGGCGCTGGAAAACAACGAGAATATGTCGGTTATCCACATCGACATAGATCCCGCCGAGATAGGCAAGAATGTTGACGTGAACACTCCCGTGGTAGGGGATATACGCAGGATACTGTGTCAGCTCCTTGAGATCGTCCCCGAAATGAAGCATACCGAGTGGGTAAACGAGCTTGACAGTATACGCACTGAGGACATGAAAAGACCGCTTCCTGCTGAGAAGCCGGGTTCTGTATGTCCGAAAGCTTTTATCCGCGAGCTGAATAAACATATCCCGAAGAATTCGATCGTGGTATCAGATGTCGGCAGCAACCAGATCTGGACTGCAAATAACATCATTCTCACCGAGGGACGGTTCATGACCGCCGGCGGAATGGGGACTATGGGGTATTCTCTCCCGGCGGCTATCGGCGCAAAAAAGGCGCTTCCGGAGCGCACGGTAATAGCTATGTGCGGTGACGGAAGCTTTCAGATGGAGTTCATGGAGCTTGCTACCGCCGTTCAGCACGGTATAAACGTGAAGATCGTCGTATTCGTGAATTCCAGCCTCGGAATGGTGAGAGAGCTCCAATACAGAGAATATGAACGTGAGACAGCGGTAGATCTCGCCGGAAGTCCGCAGTTCGACAAAATAGCCGAGGCATACGGTATAAACGCCGAGAACATCACGGATATATCTCAGGCGGAGTCGGCGGTGAAGAATATGCTCGCGTCCGAGAAGCCGTACCTGCTGCAGGTATTTGTTGACAGAGAGGAAAGGTCGATAATATGAAGCATACCATTTCTGTCCTTGTGGAGAACCATGCCGGCGTGCTCGCGAGAGTGGCGGGTCTGTTCGCACGCAGAGCATATAATATAGACAGTCTTGCTGTGGGCGTGACCGCGGACGAGAACATATCGCGCATTACGATAGTCGCCGACGGTGACGACTACACCCTCGAACAGATATTGAAGCAGCTCAACAAGCTTATCGACGTTATCAAGGTACGTGCGGTCAACGAGAGCGAGCTGCTTACCCGTGAGCTTGTGCTTGTTAAGGTGAACTGCACCCCGGCACAGCGCGCTGAACTCATATCCATAGCCAAGATCACCGAGGCGAAAATCTCGGATATCTCGGTCAACACCATAACACTTGAGCTGTCGGACTACAGCAACAAGATAAGAACGTTTGAGGAGCTTCTCCGACCGTACGGTATAAAGGAGATCGTCCGGACGGGAATCGTAGCTATACAGCGCGGAAGCGCTTCACTGACATTATAAAAAGCAAAGGAAGTAACAGAAATGGCAAAACTGTATCACGAATCGGACTGTAATCTCTCGGTGCTTGACGGCAAGACAGTGGCTGTTATCGGCTACGGAAGCCAGGGTCACGCTCACTCTCTCAACTTAAAGGACAGCGGTGTAAATGTCATCATCGGACTTTACGAGGGAAGCAAGTCCTGGAATAAAGCGGAAGAAGCGGGTTTTGAAGTGTACACCGCTTTTGAAGCGGCACAGAAAGCCGATATCATCATGATCCTTATCAATGATGAGAAGCAGGCTGCGCTTTACGAGGAGAGCATCAAACCCAACCTCACAGCGGGCAAGGTCCTTATGTTCGCGCACGGTTTCAATATCCACTTCGGACAGATAATCCCGCCGGCTGATATTGACGTTATCATGATTGCACCCAAGGGTCCCGGACATACCGTTCGTTCGGAATACACTATCGGCAGGGGCGTTCCCTGTCTTATCGCGGTACATCAGGACGTTTCCGGACGTGCTACCGATATCGGTCTCGCTTACGCTGCGGGTATCGGAGGAGCAAGAGCCGGCGTTCTCGAAACGACCTTCAAAATGGAGACCGAGACAGATCTGTTCGGTGAGCAGTGCGTGCTCTGCGGCGGCGTTACGGCTCTGATGAAGGCGGGCTTTGAGACGCTTGTTGAAGCGGGCTATGATCCGCAGAACGCTTATTTTGAGTGCATACACGAGATGAAGCTCATTGTTGACCTTATCTACAAGGGCGGCTTTAAGATGATGAGGAACTCCATTTCCGACACAGCCGAGTTCGGCGACTATGAGATTGGCAAGCGCCTCATCACCGACGAGACCAGAAAGGAAATGAAGAAGGTTCTCTCCGAGATACAGGACGGTACATTCGCGCGCAACTGGATCATGGAGAACAAAACGGGTCGCTCGCACTTCAACGCGTGCAGACGTATCGAGGGCGAACATCAGCTTGAACAGGTCGGCGCCGAGATACGCAAGCTCTATTCATGGAATGAGGAAGAAGACAAGTAATGTCAGGGCGGCGGGCAGAGTTTGTCCGCCGCCTGTTTTTTAACGATATGAGTGTTGACAGAAGAAAACTGCACGGAGCCTACAGGTACATGATAAGCTGGCTGTATCCTAACGTATGCCCGTGCTGCGATAAGTGCATAGACTACAACGCGGATTTCTGTGAAGATTGCCGCAGTAACATAACGCTCTTTGACGGCGGGGTCAGCGTACCGGATACCGACGGATTTACGGCATACTGTAAGTACGACCATAACATCGACAACGCGATACTGAAGTTCAAGCGCGACCCGAACGGGAACTGCTACTATGCGTTCGCCTGCGGTATAGCCGATGCGGTCAAAAAGGCGGAGTTTGCCGGCGACATCGATCTGATCGTTCCGATACCGATAACACGCCGGAAAATGAAGTCGAGAGGGTACAATCAGACCGAGCTGATTGCGCGAGAGCTGCGGTTCATGCTGAATGTTCCGTACGGTAACGCGCTTGTGAAGGTGAGAGACTCCGCCGACCAGAAAAGCCTGTATGGACGGGACAGAGCCGCGAATGTAAAGGGTGTGTTTGCCGTGTCACCTGAGTTTCCCGATATCAGAGGACGGAAGCTTCTGCTGATAGACGACGTATGCACCACCGGAAGCACGCTTTCCGAGGCGGCGGGTGTGCTCAAAGAAGGCGGCGCGGAGAAAGTGTATGCCGCCGCGTTCGCAAAGACTGTAATGAAAGACAGGGAAGGGAACGGAGATTGAATGCACCGGTGATAAGATATGAGCATTTGCGAATGAGATCGCAAAAAATTTGAAAAGCTTTTTGTTGACACCTCGCCCCGACTATCCTGGGTGAGGTGTTTGTTTTATCATGAAAATGATACCGTAAAAATTATTTCAAAAAATATTACAAAACCTATTGACAAAATAGGATTTGTGTGCTATAATGCATATATCCTACAAAACAGATATACATGGAGGCAATATGCAGAACACCTTTGAAAAGCTTGTAAGAGCAAACTTCCGGTTCGGGCGAATGTACCGATGTTGCTGTTGAATCTGAAAACAAAACAAATTCGCGAACAATACAACAACAAAACACTATCGGCACAACGCCGCACAACGAAAGGAAGTAACCATTATGGCAAACTATAAATTTGAAACATTACAGCTTCATGTAGGTCAGGAACAGCCCGATCCCGCTTCGGACGCAAGAGCAGTCCCGATCTATGCAACAACATCTTATGTATTCAAGAACTCCGCTCACGCCGCAGCACGCTTCGGTCTTGCAGACGCAGGCAACATCTACGGAAGACTTACCAATTCCACACAGGACGTGCTCGAAAAGCGCATTGCCGCTCTCGAAGGCGGTGTAGCCGCACTCGCGCTCGCGTCCGGTGCCGCTGCGATCACCTACACGATACAGGCTCTCGCTACCGCAGGCGAGCACATAGTAGCTCAGAAGACTATATATGGCGGTTCTTACAACCTTCTTGCTCACACGCTACCGCTCTACGGCATCAAGACCACGTTCGTGAACGCGCATGACCTTGCAGAGATCGAGAACGCGATACAGCCGAACACCAAGGCGATATACCTCGAAACACTCGGCAATCCGAACAGTGATATCCCCGATATCGACGCTGTAGCCGAGATAGCGCATAAGCACGGTCTCCCGCTCGTAATAGACAACACCTTCGGTACACCCTACCTTATCCGCCCGATAGAGCACGGCGCAGACATAGTTGTTCACTCCGCTACCAAGTTCATAGGCGGTCACGGAACCACTCTCGGCGGTCTCATAGTAGACTCCGGCAAGTTCGACTGGAAGGCAAGCGGGAAGTACGCTCCTATCGCGGCTCCGAACCCGAGCTACCACGGGATATCCTTTGCGGACGCTGTAGGCGCAGCCGCATTCGTTACATACATCAGAGCAATCCTCCTTCGTGACGAGGGAGCAACGATATCTCCGTTTGCGGCATTCCTGCTCCTCCAGGGCGTTGAGACTCTGTCGCTGCGTCTCGAGCGCCATGCCGAGAACACCAAAAGGGTAGTTGAATACCTTTCCAAGCACCCGCTCGTTGCAAAGGTAAATCACCCGTCGCTCCCCGATCATCCCGACCACGCGCTGTATCAGAAGTACTTTCCGAATGGAGGCGCAAGCATCTTCACCTTTGATATCAAGGGCGGTCAGGAAGAAGCGCATAAGTTTATCGACAATCTTGAGATCTTCTCGCTGCTCGCAAACGTTGCAGATGTGAAGTCGCTGGTTATCCACCCCGCGACTACAACACACAGCCAGCTTACAGACGAGGAGCTTGCAGATCAGGGTATCACACGCAGCACTATCCGCCTTTCTATCGGTACAGAGCATATCGACGATATAATTGCCGATCTCGAAAAGGGTTTTGCTGCTATCAAGTAATGTCAGAAGATCCATTGAACTCCGTTTATTGCCATTGTTTTTTTACCGTTCCCGGGCTTATACCGGGAGCGGTTTTTTTGCTTGATTTAAACATATTGTTCAGAACCAGCAGAGAATGACTTTGATGCTTCATAAACAGATTTATCGGGAGAAAACCTGTTCACGGGATTTTTGTTGTTTTATGTATTGCAAAAGTCCGATAAGTGTGGTATAATAAACATAATAATGTTCTACGATAAGATAGTTTTGAAAGGGACATGAGATGGACAAAAAAGATAGATGTGTGATCTGCGGCGATCTGTTTACGGACGAGGACATAAGGATATACTGTCCGGACTGCGGCATGCCGATGCATAAGGATTGCTTCGAGATGAAGGGAGAATGCCCCAACAGCCGGAACCATTACCGTTACGCGGCGCGCATGACCGCGGAGACCGGTTCGCCGGTTCGCACAGACCGCCATTTCGAGGACGGGAACGGCTGTGAGATCTGCGGCAAGCCTTTCGGTGCGGACGACGAGAAAGTTTACTGTCCGGACTGCGGAGCCGCTATGCACAGAGTCTGCTATAACATGACGCATAAATGTCCGTATGCGGATGAGCACTCTCCGAGACCTTTCGCCCGTTCTCCTCAGACTCCCGTATCTCAGGAGCCGGTGTGCGACAAGTGCGGCGAAAAGCTCGATAACGGAGATGAAAAGGTATATTGCCCGATCTGCGGCACGCCCGTACACCGCAAGTGCTGGGACGCGGATCCGGTATGCCCGAACGAGGACAAGCACGCCATGGGTTACGACTGGGAAGCGGAGCATACCCCGAAGAAATCGGATATGAAGGAGAATATAAAGGACATACCGCTGAACCAGATAGCGTTCGACAACTTCTCCGAAATGATATCGAGCCACCCGATACGCTCACCGGAAAGCGGAGAGGAAATGACCGTAAGGGGAGTAAAGCAGGAGGAGCTGGTTCACTTTCTCGGTGAGAACAACATCAGTACACCGAGGTTTTTTGCACTGTTTCTGAATATGGCGAACCAGGGAAAAGTGGTCTCTCTCAATATCTCAGCATGGTTTTTTATGCCGTTCTACCACTTTTACCGGAGAATGACAGGACCCGCAATTATTCTCACTCTTATGACGTTCGTGCTTACGGCACCCTCGCTTATCCGACAGATCATCTACTTCGGGAGCGGTGACGCAGGAGACCTGCCTCTGTTCAATCTTGCGAACATCACCTCATATATCCTGATAATACTGCGCATTTTGCTGCTGCTGTTCAACGACTACATCTATATGCGCTGGTCGGTTAGCAAGATATTGTCGCTTCGGGAGCGTTATAAGGACGCTTCTACGGACGAATACTACGCCGCGCTCGAACACAGTGGAAATCCACGCATGATGTATGTTCTCGGAGGAATAAGTCTGCTGTTCCTGTTGGTATATATTCTCAACCTGTTCATGAATCTGACGGGAATGATATCATAATACGTCTGTTACTATTGACCGAAAAGAGGTGAAGTCCGCTGATATCCGAAAAGTTAAGAGCGCTGTATGAAAAATACGGCAACAAAGCCATATACCCGCCTCTTTTTTTCGCGTTCCTGCTTCTTAACCTGATCGGCGGTTTCGGAATGACATATCCCGCCGTTGACCCGAACGAGCTTTCCGTCATTGCAGTTGCGGACTTCTTTGCCGGGCGCACCTGGACGGGCGTAATGGTGTCTGTCGATTATTACTACGGTTTCCTGCAGGGGCTTATCTACACCCCTGTTGTCATGCTGTTTGACGACCCGGAGCTTCAATATTCACTTATTCTTGTCATCAATTCGATCTGTATAAGCCTCGTACCGGTAATTGCATTTTCTCTCGCTTTCCGTATGCGAATCGGAAAGATCTGGAAATGTGTCATCACAGCGTTTGCGGCAGGCGGTTACTGCTGTTACTTCGCGCATACTAAATTCGCATGGCCGGAGACTGTCTCCATTGTCCTTCCGTGGATTATAATCTGGCTCACGTTCAGGACGGGCGACTGTAAGAACAAGGCTTCACGGTTCTTTATGTCACTGCTTCTCGGTGCGGTCTGCGGCATCTCGCTCGCGGCTCATATCCGCCTTTTCGCGGTCATACTTGCGCTCATAATAGCACTTATTATGGCAAGGTTCCTGTTTGGAAAGAAGATCATAAACCCGGTTTCCTTTGCGATCGCTCTGCTCATTACCACTATGGGAGTTATAGCGGTCTCGGGATATCTCCAGCGAAATCTGTGGTGTTCGGAGGATCCCGCCCTGCTTCATAACACGCTCAGCTACTTTCTGAAAAGTGTTGCCGAAGGGTTACAGGGAGACGGATTTACCCGCCTTATGGAAACCCTTTGCTCGCAGATGTATTACTATGCGGTCACCACATGGGGTCTTGGCGCGGTAGCGTTCTGTCTGTTTGCCGCTGTAGTTTCTACCTGTATTAAGCACAGGGTACGCAAGGAACCGCATACCTACGAACTCGAACTTTCGGTATTCGCGTTCTTTTCGGTGCTTACTGTGATCTTCACGATCATGTTCAGCACGCTGTACCGTTTTCCGAACGACGGTTACGGCGTTTATCAGGACACGATGATGTTCGGACGCTTCATTGACGGCATTGTACCGTTCGCATTCGTATTCGTGGTAATAATGTTGTTCACCCACTCTATCAGCGTGAACAAAATTCTTGGTGCCGCGGCTGTGCTCGGCGTGATCTACACTGCGTTCATAGCCTCCGCTGTACCGGTGATACTCGGGTCGGAGTCAACGCGTATAGCGCCGGTGCTGGGACTGTACCCGCTGAGAGTAGGTGCGGCGAGCCGTGAACTGCTAAACTTTGACAGCCTGCTGCTTACCATGTCCATGACCTTCTGTGTAATGGGCATACTGCTCGTGGTAATAAGCTGTACAAAGAAATACCGTTCGATCATCATATCCACGATGATGACCATGATAACGGTATATTCGCTCCTGTTCATTTCGATAGTGTATCTCCCGATATGCAGAACTGAGTCGGTGGAGAAGAACAAGTCGGTGGAAGGACTGTCCGATCACGTCTACAACCAGATAGGAGCACCGGCTATCACCGCTTACAACATAAGCAGGCATGACGCGCTCATGCTCCAGTTCCTTAACCGCAATGTCACGGTCAAGGTAACATACGATATCGAGTCGGTGCCGGAGAATAGCTTCCTTGCTGTCAAAGCTTCCGAGGACGTGTCCGCCCTCGAAAACAGCAGGACACCGTTCCTGCTCGTAGCGGAGAGCGGAGACCTGAGACTGTACGCATACGGCGAAAGAGCTTCGGCATACATGGTATCGCAGGACATAGGCGAGGATGAGCTTCAGTCCGAGAAGGAGACCCTTATTCAGGAGAAGACCACCGCTCCGATCGAGCTGACAACTCCGGAGTCCACCACCACCACTCCGGCACCGGTAACGCTCGTATCCACAACGGAGCGCACTCCCGTAGTCTCGACATACACTCTCCCGTCGGTCATCACACTCCCCGCCGACAGCCTCGACGATGAGGACAACTGGGCTGTGATAGAATAGGAGCGGCTATGACAACGGAAGTATTTGACCTTTTCGGACATGATATCTATGTGAGCCGTGACCACCGCTTCGGCACGGACGCTCTGCTGCTTGCCGAGTTTTCGGCTCCGTCTCCCAAGGATACGGTCTGCGACCTGTGCAGCGGCTGCGGGATAATCCCGATGCTGTTCTTCGCGTGGGGTAAGCCGCCTGCGAAAGCGTATGCCGTGGAGATACAGGACGAAGCCGTGGAGCTTATGCGAATGACCGTGGAGAAGAACTCTCTCCCGGACAGGCTTGTTCCCGTAAAAGCCGATCTGACAAAGGACGATGAGCTTTTCGCGGTGCCGCGCGGGAAAATGGAGCTCGTGACGGCAAATCCGCCCTACTACAAGGCGGGCTCCGGCGAGGAACGGTTATCCCCGTCGCAGGCGAACGCACGGCATGAGCTGCTGTGTGATCTTGAGGGAGTGATACGGGCGGCTTCGCTGCTGCTCAAATACGGCGGTTATCTGAAAATGTGTCACCTCCCGGAGAGGCTTGCGGACATTATCTGTCTCATGCGAAAATACGGCATAGAGCCGAAGGTGATGCGGTTTGCGCACCACAAAGACACATCGACCGCCCCGTATCTTGTGCTTATCAGCGGGAAGAAAGGCGGAAAGCCGGGAATGATAGTTGAGAAGCCGGTAACGGTGGAGGAAATGGACAGGCGGCTGTTCGGAAAGTGATACCGAAAGCCGCTTTCTTGTGAGGTAACAATGAAAGAGATATACAGAAAAAAGATAATAGAAGCTCTCCTTCCGAAGAAAAAGGAGGGTATGACCGAAGGCGCGATACTCTCCGCTCTCGGCACGGCGAAAAAGGACAGAAAGCGCGTTATGGGCGTTGTTTCCGCTCTTGAAAAAGAGGGGATCGTTTACCATGCTAAGGGTAGATATATTCTCAAAAGCGCGGGACGCTACTTCGAGGGTACTGTCGTGAAGTTGTCGCGGACGCACGGCTTCATAAAGCGCAATGACAGCGACGAGGAGCTTTTCGTGCGCGGACGGGATATGCTCGGGGCGCTACCCGGAGAT
>JAFZOA010000242.1 GCA_017550775.1 Ruminiclostridium sp.
GATCGCTGTGTTCGTAAGCTCGTTTATGAGCGCGCCGACATCCGGGTCGGTGCAGTTCGCGGGTATGTGCAGGGTATAATGGTCGCTGTAGTCATAGAATTCCTTCGACAAATACGCGAGGGTGTCGTCCTTCATATCCTCGAAGTCGCCGAGCTCCCACACACCCTCGTCCGTGCGGTGCATCTCATATTTGAACCGCCGCTCGTATGGCGCGTCTCTGTCCTCACCTCTGTGAAAAAGCGAGGATAGGATAATGCTGTCGCCGTTGTCCTCAATGAGTCTCAGCTCACGCGGCGGTCCGTCACGGTACCGGTCGTCGTTGTTGTACTCGAACCCATCGTATTCGATCGTAACGCAATGCTCTGACTGACGGAAGTTCCTGCAGTCCAGCTTCCTTGCAAGATAAAACGTGAATGCGCCAGTGTCCGGGTACGACTCCGCGTCATCGACACGGGTGTATGTTTCCGTATGTTTAGTGTATTTCCCGTCGAAGTAGTTTCCGTAGAGATCCTCGACGATCATCACATTCGGCTCGTTGGCATAAACGCAGTAGTGTATGATATTTGCGATATAATCCGTAGTGCAGTACATCTCCGCCTTCTTGTCATCCACACAGGCGTAAATGGGATGGTCGCCGTACCAAATGAGCGCATTGCCACCACCCTCGACCTCGTAATTTCTGTTCACGCCGAGGACAAAGCATCTACCGTTCAGGGTGGTACTTTCGTCAGTCCACACGCCGCGGAAATGCTCGCGCATAACGCGAACGTAGTTCTCCTCGAGGGAATTGTGGCTGCCGAAATATGTGAGACGTCGCATCTCCGCACCCACAAGGGCATAATCCACTCTCCCCTCAAGGCAGTCGGCATCCTCGCAGACGAAGCGCGGGAGCTTCCACTCGCCGTTCTCTTTGACTGCACAAAACTCGTAAGCATCGTAGTTTATCATATCTTTTTCGCCGTCCCTCGGGCAGAAAAACAGGAAGCTGCACTGATCGTCGGTAACGTCGGTGATATTGAACCAACTGTGCTCCCCGGTGATGTCGCGCAGCCCCACCGTGCCGATACCGCTGCTTGCGGGCTTACCTTCCTCGGTCTCAATGATGCGGCGCTGTTCTATGGTATCCTCCGCGAAGCCATCGATGTAGATGCGGTCGGTGAAGTCCCGCAGGTCGGTAAGGCTTTCGAAAATATCCGAGCCTTCCCATATATACACGCTTTCGGGGTCGTCGATGAGCAGCTTGCACTCGTCAAACATATACATTCCGAGACAGATGCTGTTGCCCGCGAGCAGCCGCCCGATGACATCCTCCATATCGTCGGAACCGTAGTCGAACGAGCGTATACTGTCGATGTCCCGGAGCGCCTCATCGAGCGTGAGAACAGGACTGCTTGAATAGAAGGGTTCCTGATATTTGTTATCGGTAAAGACGGGTTCGGTGAAAACCTCTTCCGACATAGACGTCTCAGCCGAGGTTGTTTCCTCGGGTGTAGTTGTTGTCGTTTCAGGTGCAGTCGTTGTTACTGCAAGCTCCGTCTCAGTCGCAGCGGAGGTGATGTCCTGCGTACTGCCGCATCCCGAAAGTAGCAGAGCTGCGCAGAGTGTCAGTGCTGTAAACTTATGTATATGTTTCATAAATATCCCCCATTTAAGTTTAATATATGAATGCATATCTGTGCGGCACATAACCGTTTCCGAAGCTGCACCAGTTATACACTTCCCGGGCAACGACCCTGTCGAACGCCGCCTCATCAAACTCAAAAGACGTATATTTCTCAGCATCGCGGTGAGTCATTACATTGGAAAACTCCCCGTCCGCTATGCATACCGAATTCTTTATCATTTCCTTGCAGTACTCTTCGCGTGCTTTGTTGTAAAGCATATACATACCGCCGTAGTTCGCAGTCACTCCGTTCCACTCTAACAGCGGATCATAAGTCGCGCCGTCGTAGGAAACCGGATCGGTATTATCGACTGTCGGTTCTATACGCATTCCCATAAAGAAGTAGTCTTTTTCCTGCTTCTGACCACTTATCACGAGTGCGTCATCACCGGCGGGCTTTTCGGTAAAGCCCGGGAAATAGTAGATCTTATCATCGGCGAGCGCGAACGCGTAGTCACCCCTTCCAAAATCCTCGTCCGGAGAGGGCGACTCGCGGAACGTCGCAAACCATGCGTCCGAGCCGTCCGGCACAACTCCAGTTCCTATGTAGTATCCTCTGCAGGTATCGGAAGGTACGAAATCGAGCGGAAGAGTTCCTATCTTCTTCACGCTTGTGTCGCTGAAACGGTAAACATCAGCGTCGAACTTCCAGTCAAACCACCAGACATCACCGGTGCTGTCAAGCCGCGATACTATCAGCTCCGGCGTATCGTCGAAGTCAAGGTCAACAAGCTCGATACCGATGATGTCGTCCGAGTATATCTCGCTGTAAGCTCTGCTTAGAGCACCGTAATACAGCGACATTTTCGCATCCGACAATACTGTGTCGATGACCGGTTTATCTCCGGGGTATTCAAAATCCTCGATTTTAGTAAACGTATCGAGAATGTGCATTTCCGAAAGCACACAGTAATTTTTCCCGCTCTCATAGCCGTTATCGTGATCCCAGCTTATCTGTGTCTCAAGCAGAGTCACCTGCGCGTACGCATAAGCATTATCAGGAAACTCCTCGACCCATTCTGCGTAGGCATCATCTATGAACGAATACAGAAGGACCGAATCAGCCATGACTACCTTTCCGCCGAAATCAAATCTCGTGTTCCCGTTCGAGAACATAGGGATGCCCTGCATATACGCGGGGTCGATCAGTATTGCATAATGAGTGTCGTCCGACCTGCACACAAAGGCGTTCACCTTTACCACGTCGAAAAGCTCACACGCGAGCGAGAGCCCTTTTATTTCACCGAACTCCCTTCCCTCCTCGGCTGCCTCGGTAACAGTCGCGGACGGGTCTTTCCAGCGCAGCTCATACTGCGAACGGAAGTTTCTGTGCTCTGTCATCGGCATCGCCTTGATCTGATCCTCGACCTTTGCGGGAGACAGCGAGAATATCCCCGAAGACTCCCGGGCACCGAAAAGTGTCGCTCCGCGGTATGTCCATACCGGAATCAACCCGTCATCGGCTCTGAATTTGTGAAAGATCTCCGCGTCGGGGTATTCTTCCGCGTTCGGATAATCCTCAAACGAGCTCATATCAAACTCTCCGCCGTCAAGCCATATCTTCCCGCTCGGCGAAAAGCAGTAATCGTACTGGTCATCGGTGCTGTAAGACCAACCGTACGGATCCATGGATATCTGCTCGACACCGCCAACCACAGAGCTTCGCAGTGCGCGCTCGTCTCTCTGAGGTCCGGTCGGCTTAATGTATATCTCCGGCGCTTTTTCCTCGGGTTCAGCAGTCATTTCCGCTGTCGTTGTCTCCGTTTCGCTTGCTGCGGCTGTTGTTTCAGTGTTTGTCGCAGTGGATGCTTCTGTCGATTTCTCCGCGGGCTTGTCTGTATTGCAGCCCGAAAGGAGCAGAACGGCGCAGAGTGTCAGTGCTATAAAAATCTTAGTGTTTTTCATAGTGTTCTCCTTCAACGTACTTTGATACTATTACGGTATTTCTCACCGACCTCATATGCGGTCAGGTTCTCAAACGCTGTTTTCTGCACGCCCTTGGTATCAAACACTGCGTGAGCATCATTCTTTGTCACCACATAGAATATATAGGTATCCGTTCCCTCTTTCCATATACTGTCATACTCGGGTTCTATGATTACATTCAGGTCTTCGTCAATTACGCCTTTATTACCGCCTCGTGAGAATATCGCTTGACGGGCAATGTTGTTGAAGTTCTCGGCGGCATCGATAAACCCGTCTATCGGACCGCATATTACATTACCCGAACGATCTACCGCCGATATCATAAGGTTTGATGATGTTTCCAAAGTTGTATCACCGCCTGTATTATATTCCATAACTACAAACTTATCGTCGTTCACAAAAACAATGTTAGAATATTGGGGTTCCAGAATTATATTGAAATCCCCGTCCATGATCCCGTTATGACCTTTTTCGCTGAACCTGTAATAGGTATGCTCCGAACCGGGAGACGAGAAATTCACGAGTATATCATACTTTATCGGCACGATCACATTCATATTCTCGTCGAGCGCGCCGTATTTCTTTCCAACACGAACGATACCGCCGTCATATTCCGTGTATTTGTAATCATCCACAGTAAGCGCGTCAATGTCGCGGTCGAGCTTAACGATGCAATTTGCGTACACAGCTCCCGTAAAGCAGCCGATCTCTATCTTCCCTTTGAATACAGGGGCAACATTGACATTCAGCGTATTTCCGCTGTATTCCTTGGTCAAACCGCCGACACTTGCGAGATCTCCGGGATTTCCTATATGATCATATCGGAACAGGACATAGCTTTCCCCGCCGTGCGATACTATACAAAACTCTCTGTCCGCACAGGCAAGTCCGCCGAAATATGGCATAAGGTCGCTGTCATCATCGCACTCGCTATATTTCACATCATCCGAGAGCAATGCGATAATATCTGAAACGTCGGATAATTTCCCCGCATTCTCCAGCCTTTCTATTTCAACTGGTGACAGTGTTATCTGTGCGGGCTTGTCTGCGTTACATCCCGACAACACCATAACCGACGCCATCGCGGCTGCAACAAATTTTCTATATCTCATATTCCCGACCTCCCAAAAACAGTCTCTACTATATAAAACGAATAAACCGGCAAAATGTAACGCTTTTTTCGGAAACTTTTTTCATTTTCGTATAGTTGCACAAAGCCGTTTAGCTAATTTGTACACACTATGACACCCAAAACTATAATAGCATTAAATCATCCGATTTGCAAGCTATTAAGCGGTTTTTACAGCTTTGCTCCAATAATAAATCACATGATTTCTAAAACCTTACAATTTCGGCTTGCACTTTTGTTGCATTTGCAATAAAAA